>CAIRDL010001051.1 GCA_903877345.1 uncultured Oscillochloris sp.
GGTAGCCCCCTTCGTTCACCAGCACCTCGCGCACGCTCGACAGATACCCAGCGCCCCCCGTGCGTCGTGGCCTGCTCGTCCGTCGAGACGCGGAGGTAGATCGCCGCCACCAGGTTCTGGTTCGTCGTGGGGGTGCGCGATAGTCGGGCCATAGGGGCTTCCTTCTGCGTGCCTAAAACGGCTCACCGCTCCGGGCGTGGGCCTGGTGCGCCGCCTGCCAGAGTGCGCCTCGGGCGTCGTCAAGTCCATCTCCACCAAGGTGTCGGCGAAGCGGGCCACGATTTCGATGAACTGAGGCACCATACTGGGCTTCGGTGGCTCGCTCACAGGCAGAACTCCTCGCAGATGTGAAAAGCGGTAAAACACCCTTTTACAGGCTCTTTTAACTGACTGAACACCCCCGTACAGTCACACCCTTTTTTTTCGTCATCCTGCGACCCCCAGGGTACCGCGTCCTGATGCGCTCGACCGGGAGGCACGTACCGTGACGGGGAGACGAAGGCATACAGCGTGAACCCTCCCCCAGTCGGTCACGGTATGAACGCAGTTTCTTGGCGTCCCAATACGGTATAGCGCCTACAGGGAGTACCGCAACATTGACTCAGGCAGTGCGTGGTTTGCACCGCTTCTAAAAGCCTTACATCGGCTTTTTTTCTTAGCGGGACTTTTCCCGAAAAAAAGCTTATCAGGCCAAGATCGACCGACGTCTGCGTCGGCCCCGCCAAAAACCGACGGATACGATCATGGCTGATCTGCCCGCCAAGCAACGCCGACCACCCGGTTGCCGTGGTTTGCCCAAACGAACTAATCAGGTAATCACTATAGAGGTCGAGAATCTCGTCGTCTGTCATAAAGAAGAGTGTAGCACACTATGCGATTCGCTGGTGCGTAAGGTGAGTAATATAATAAGGTGACCCCAGTCAGAGTGTAGGTGGGGCGCTGCCGATGGGGTTGCGGCCAGCTCTGAGATCGGCGAGCCAGCCGTTCACAAGATCCATCTTCTCAGCAGCGCCGGGGTGGCCGGGCGCCCAGGCGAGGAAGGCTTCAAAGTCTTTGATCGCGCCGTCGTAGTTGCCGAGCATCACGCGCGCCCGGCCCCGATTGAACGCATAATTACCGTTGTGCGGGGCGCGATCCGCCGCAAGCTCACAGGCCGACCCGACGATACGCACATTCTCGGGGGCTGCGTAGCGACAGTAGGCGTTCAGGGTGGTTGCATCGACCAGCGGCAGCACCGGATCTGCTTTGACCGCACGCTGATACGCGGCCAGCGCATGGTCGAGCTGACCCGGCTCGGTGATGATGTCCGCGCCGAGGCGAGCCAGCCAGGCCGCCGGCGACTCGTGCTGCGGGGCGAGGGTCTGCGCCTTGCTGTAGCGCTCGAATGCCTGCTCTCCATCGCCCCTCCGCAGCATGACCAAAAAGACGCTGCGATCAGGCGGGTGTTGCGCACAAGTTGACTGGTAGCTGGCGACCGATTGATCGATGTGCGGTTGCCACTCCTCCAGGCTCAGATTGCGACCGGCAGTGAGGCAGGCTTGCACGATCAGGTCGCTCAGCTGGAACGTCCAGAGCCGCGCTTTCTCATCACTACTGCCGGTGGCGAACCAGCGCGAGTCGGGGCTAAAGGCGATCGTGGTGATCTCGTTGTCGTGGACAGGGAACACAACCCGTGGAGTGGCGAGGTTAGCCAGATCCCAAATCCGCAGCGTACCTTCGCCGTCGCCAGTGACCAGCCATGCGCTATCGGGGCTGAAGGCCGCCGCCGCCACTTTGATCGCGTGCCCCTCCATGCGAGCCAGGGGCTTAGCAAGATCTTGCACGTCCCAGAGCAGCGCACTGCCATCCAGGCTGCCGGTCACGATGCGCCGCCCATCGGGGCTAAACCCGACCACCAGGACGGCGCCGTTCTGTCCCGGCAGGTCAACGTGGTCGCCATCAGGTGAGTCTGTGTCTACCCGCCACAGGCGTGCGGCTTTGTCCCCGCTGCCGCTGACCAGCCAAGTGCTGTCGGGGCTAAAGGCCAGGCTGACGACCGGGTTCGAGTGCTGGTCGGCCCAGCGGGGCGTGCGGCTGGTGTTGTCGAGCGCCCAGAGACGTACGGCGTTATCGCCGCTCGCCGTGGCCAGCCAGCGCCCATCGGGGCTGAAAGCCAGGTCATTGGTTGAACCCGCGCCGCCCTGGAGGATGAGCGGAGCCTGAGTCGGGGCCACGACCGACCAGATCCACACGGTTCCGTGGTTATCTGCGCCGGCCAACTGTTTGCTGTCGGGGCTAAAGGCGAGCGCTAATACCGGTCGTTCCACCATTGGGAGCGGGATCGGTGCGCGCTTGGGGACGTCGGGCTGCCAGAGCAAGACGGTGCTGTCCTGGCCGGTTGTGGCCAGCCAGCGCCCGTCCGGGCTGAAGGCCAGATCCAGCACCTGCGCAGTGTGGCGATCAAGCGTAGCCGCCGGGCTGACCGTCGGCTGCATGTTCCATAGCTGAACTAGGTTGTCGTAGCCGACCGTCGCCAGCAGGCTGCCCGATGGGTTGAAGACGACCTGGGTTACATAGGTATGCCGTCCCAGCTCAATCGGTGATACGACCGGCGAATTCACATCCCAGAGCCGGGCGGTCATATCCGCGCCGCTAGTGGCCAGGCGCTGGCTATCGGGGTGGAATGAGACCCCAAGCACGGCGCCCTGGTGTCCACGCAGCACCAGCGGCGCGGCACCTGGCTCAGCTACCGTCCAGACCCGCGCGGTACCATCAGTGGAGGTAGTGACCAGCCACTGCCCGTTGGGGCTGAAGTCGAGGTCGGTGAGGTGATCGGTGTGCCCACGCAGGATGGTCGGCGGAGCGTCGGGTTTCTCCAGCTGCCAGAACAGAGCCGTCTGATCCCAGCTTGCGCTGGCCAGCAGCTTGCCGTCCGGGCTGAATGCGATATCAACTACCGCATCGGCATGCCCGGATAGTGTAATCAGAAGCGTGGGCGTGGGGGTAAGCGTCCAGAGCCGCACGGTTCTATCGTCGCTGGCGCTGGCCAGCAGTTTGCCATCGGGGCTGAAGGCCAGGTGGGTGATTGCGCCGGTGTGTCCCTCAAGCGTAGCGACCAACTGCTGCGTCATCACGTTCCAGAGCTGAATCTTGTTGTCCTCGCTGCCGCTGGCCAGGGTCGTGCTATCCGGGCTGAAGGCCAGCGTGCGGATGGCGCGCGAATGGCCGCTGAGCGCGGTCGCCGGCTGCTGCGGCGCAGCGACCTGGTAGAGGTTGATGCTGCCATCGAAGGCACCACTGGCGAACCAGCGCGAGTCGGGGCTAAAGGCCAGGGCGCGGATGCCGATGCGGTGGTCGTGCCGTACCGCTACCGGGCGCTGCGGCGCCGCCAGCGACCAGAGCAAGACATTGGCATCCTCGTCGCCGGTGACCAGCCAGCGATTGTCGGGGCTGAAGGCCAGCACGTTGACTGCGGCGGTGTGGTCGCGCAGCACGATCGGCTCGCCGACGGTCGCTGCAATCGGCCAGAGCCGGACGGTCGAGTCGCTGCTGATCGTCGCCAGCCAGCGCCCATCGGGGCTGAAGGCCGACATAGTGACCGCGCCATAGTGCCCGCTGAGCGGCTGCCCACCGGAACTGGCCAGCACTGTGCGCAGTGCCGCCTCTGCGGGGCCGGTGACGTTGTCCTGCTTGGCACGCTGCGCCGCCTCGACTGCCAGCAGCAAGGCTGTCTGCGGTGATCGCTCGCGCTCCTGAACCCCTTCGGCGCTCAGCTGACGCACTAGGGCGATTCGGGCCTGAGTTTGCGCCTTTTGCTCCTGAATTTGGGCGTTTTGCTTCTGGACTTCGGCATTTGCAGCCTGAACCTGGGCTTCGTGCTGCTGGTTGAGAGCGAAGACGGCAAACCCGACCGCCACCAGCGCCACTAGGGCGATCACGATACTCAGCCAGCGGATGCGTACATTTTGGCGGCGAATCTGCTCGACTCTGCGAGCCTCGCGCTCGCGGGTGTCTTGCTCCTGACGTGAGCGTTCAAGAAACTCACGCTCATCGTCGGTCAGTTCGGCAGCATGAGCTTTGGCCCAGACTTCGTGCGCGCGCAGTTCCTCGTGCTGGGCCAGCAGACCGTCGCGGCGATCCTCGCGCACCCAGAGTTCGGCATGGCGCTGGAGGTCACTCAGATTGGCTGCGAACCAGACTGCGTTGTCCTGATGCACTGGGGTGATCAGCCGGTCGTGAGCCAATTCGTACCAGATCGAGCCGCGGCGCTCGTCGGCGCGCAGGAGATGTGCATCTACCAGTCGGAGGATAATCGTGTTTGTTAGCCTGCGGGTCGCCTCCGGTTCGCGTAGCACTTGGCTGCGTAGCCCGCCCTCGGTAATTAGCTGTTTCTCGATCCAGGTGCGGATCTGGCGCTCACCCACCTCGCCAACCACTGCCGCTGCCGCAACCTGCGCCGCGTAATAGACACGCAGTGCCGTATCTACATCGCCGGAGGACTCTACATCTGTCAGAGAGATCCGCGCTTCGATCAGCGCTGCTTCGGATGAGCGGCTTACAAACAGACGTTCCCAAAGCTGATAGCAGACTACCTGGAGTTGTACCGGCTCGATCTCCTGACCGAGCACTGTCTCGTTTGTCCCATCGGGCCGCTGTACTATTGTACGGCGCAAGTCGTTGATCAACTTTGTCGCCGCTGCATCGTCGAAGGTTACGCCCTCGGCCTGGGCTGGACCCTGGACGGCACGCCGGGCCTGGGTAGGGTCGAGCAGGTCGAGCCGAAACAGCGTGTCGAGCCGGGTCGGCAGAGGTATCAGGAATGGGCGCAACGGGCCCAGATAGTCTTCGCGGACCACAAAGAGCGCCCAACGACGTGTGTCTTCCAGTGCAATGCCAAGCTCGACAAGGAATGCCTCTTTTGTTGTGCGGTCAGTGGGGTCGACGCTTAGCAACTCCTCAAACTGGTCGAAGATCAGCACCTCATCAGCAGTACTTCCAGCACGTTGCAGGTCAAGATAGCGCGACAGGCTGAATGGGGCCAGATCCGCCGGTGTGCTACGCTGATCGGCGGGCAATTCCTCATCGAGCACCATGAGCGTGGACAGCAGGTAACGGTTGGGAGCAAGGCTCAGTACCTCTGGCGGCATCTCGGTGTTCAGGCGCAGCGGTCGATGTACGCGAAAGCCCTCGGCACGCAAGCGCGGGATCAGCGCCGCCTGGATCAGTGAAGTCTTCCCGGCTCCGGAGGGCGCGTGGAGTAGTACCAATCGGCGGGCGATGAGCAGGTTCAGCAGCTTGGATAGCTCACGATCACGCCCAAAGAAACGGGAACGCTCGCGCTCCTCGAAGGCGCGGGGTCCAATGTAGGGGTTTGATCGAGTTGCTGCCGACTCACTCATCACATCCCCCCGGTCGATGATGATGCTATATCGACTGCTGCGCGCTCTGCTGCCTCCCAACGCATGCGCAACTCACGCACGAAATCCTCGACACTACCCCAGTAGACACTGATGTTAGCCTGATATGCCTGGGCCGATGCCGGGCCAAAGTAGTCCTTCAAGTATTGACGGGCTGCCTGAGGATTAAGAGTGACATCTTCCTGCGGATCGATCTGGACGGCGACGTGGGCGTATTGGCTACGCCGCTGGCCGCCAGAGAGACGCAACATACTCTGAAGCAGCGCACGAAAGCTCCAGTCATCGAAGCGAAAGCCCAGGAAGAGCAGGGCAGTGTCGGCCAAGGCGCGTTGCACATAGTCCAGAATCAGCGCAACATTAGCTCGCACCCCGATCAGATATCGAAAATAGTCATCTTCGGTGATCACCTGCGAGTCGATGTCATCAAGATGGCCCAGCAAATGGTATACCAGTGGCACCTCAGGGCTGGGCGGATCGCTCTCTGGGCTGACGTAGACTTTTTCGCCAACATACCAAGGGCACTTCTGTACCTGTGCCGGTCTGTTAGCTGCCCGAAGTGCATCAGCGAGCAAAGGGTCGGGGGTGGCGGTCAAGTAGATCGGCAGCGGTAAGGTTGCCAGTACCCGGTAGGGATCATCGGGGTTGGCGCGCGCGGCTGTACCGGCAGCGCTCAGAAGTTGGAGGAGTGAGGCCCGCGTCCCTAGCGCATGCGTGACTTCGGTGGCGCGTGCATGGATAGCATGTCGAAACTCGCGCTCGACCTCATCGCGCATAAAGGCCACCGACTGATTAACCGCAAGGTATTGCGCAACTTGCGGAAGATCATCGCGGGCGAACGGAGCGAGTGGGAAATGATGGATGGTTGCCAATCGATGGGCGACCTCGCGTGTGGAACCAATGAACCCATCAAGCAATCCGGGGCCGAGGATGGGCGTACACTTTCCGCTACCGATACTGCCCAGTAGCGCCGGCCAGCGCTGAAAATCTTGCGCGTCGAAGCCAGGCTCATACCAGATTCGACCGCTGCGCAAGCGGGTGAAGAGAACCGGTGCCCACCAATCGGGGCAGTTGGTGATCGTCTGGCGTGCGGCAGCTAGGGCGCGGTCGATCCGCCCGTCGCGCTGGAGCTCGCGGAAGAAGGCTGGTATGAAAATAGCATTTGTTGCGATAGTAAACAATCCCTGCATAGCGATCACGGCAGGGATACCGGCCGCAGCCAGTCGTGGACCGAGGGCTGCCAGAGCTATGTGGCTACCATCGCCGGCGCCCTGACAGCTCGCGAGCAAGATGAGTCGTGGGCGGGCGGGAAGATCAATCAGACGGGTCACTAGGTCAGCAGCGGGGATGTGTGCCACCTGACCTTGTCCATTGTCGAGGAACAGGGCAGGTTCATCGTTCACCAGGGTGCCATGGGCCACCAGGTACAGAATGTCGTAGCCATCGCGTAGTTGGGTACTGATCAGTGGGAGGGATGCCTGACCAGGCGCAGCCAGCACCGTGGTGGAAATAGTGCCCAGCCCGGCCTGCGCCACCTGTTGCTCACTGACCGCATCAATTGACGCCAGACTGTATTGTTCCAACCCGACGGGCGCAGCAATCACCACTAGGGCGCGCAGATTACCCTTGGCGCGCAGTGTTACCCGCTGCCAATCGGCGCTTCCCAAGGCACGGGTGAGGATCATTTGTTCGCTGAGAGCCAACGGCTCATCAAACTGCGGATCGCGCAAGGTTTCCCAGCGGATAGCGTGCAGTTCGGGGGCATCGGGGGGGAAAGCCAGACGCAGGCGCAGCGGTAGACCTTGGCTCTGAGCGGCGGCACGACATTGGGCAAGCGCGGTGACGAGAGCCGGATCGGCAAAAAGCTGAGAGCCCAATGCTCGCCCATAGGCCGCCGGATCCAGCGCGCACTCTAGAAGCAGTGTGCGGTCAAGCGTCATCGTAACGATTTGTTGGCCGAGCGGGCGCACATCCGCCTCGTTACCGGACTGGCTGAAGATCAGTTCCACCGTGTAACGGTCGGCATCACGGTGGCGCAGGATCAGTTCGAGATTGGCCGGATCTTGCATGTGCGCTTCCCCATGCATTTACATTTTTGGTGTTTATTGACAACCGCGGTCAGTTTCGTATATAGTAACAGATAATTCAATACGACTTCTATACGCGTGCTTCGCCATTGAAAGACAGAGAGGGTCGCCATGACTACCGCTCGCTCAGTGATCATCACCCTGGCGCTCGCGCTCCTCCTCTGGCCGCTTGTCGCACATGCGGCCCCTGCTCCTGTTAGCGGAACGTTGACGATCAATCCGCCTCTACAGGTCACCGGCTCCAGTCAGGCGCGTTTCTACCTCGCTCGAGCGGGCGTGCCTGGGGGCGACTTCGGCAGATTCGTAGGCAGTCAACAAGTGGTTGGCCAAACGTTCGACTATAGCTTTACCATCCCCGATGGCTCTTTCAGCTCCGGCGTCTCCTACTGGTTGACGGTCTACGTGACCAACGGTACAGGTTCGTCCCGTGCAGGCTGGACGCTTGTGTATCCGAGTGGGGGCGCAGAACTCGATTTTACTGCGGGATCCTATAGCGGTTCGCTCCCTCCCGGTAGCTCAGGCTCAGCGATTCTGTTGATCGGCCTGATCTTGGCTGCTGTGGCGATGATCCTCTTGCTCTGGCGGCAGCTGCACCTTCAGAGTCTCGCCCGCCGGGTTGGCGCAGCCTAGACTCATTGCTCTATCCTGACGCCTAATATTGCCCCGAGCACCCACTGGCCGACAGCCATCGGGTGTTCAGAGTGGCAACCCACAGCGGTTCGAAAAGCGCAAAAGCGAGCCGATTACTTGCGAGTGAATGCATCTGATGCTACTCTCAAGAGAGGCCGTACTGGAACATATTTTCGTGTGATGTTCCGTCGATGTGCGGCTACGGACGCACATGAACCCTGAGCGACCAACGCGCCTGACTGATAAGCCACGATCACAGGTCTGGCGTACTCTAGTGCAGGAGCGCCCCATCCTCCGGCGGCTCCTATCGCCGACGGGGTTGAAGGTTGTATTTTGTCTGGCTGTCATCGTTCTGGCATGCAATGCCTTTCTATCGTTTCAGCAAAATGGGCCACACCCCCTCGCCGGGGCGACGCAGGTCGCCGCGTCCTACGAAGTTGCCCCGCGCCCAGCCCACATTGTCATTCCGGCTAACGGCCCTCCCCCTACCTCGCAGCCCCAATCGCCTGGCCTAGTTGGTCAGGCGATTCAGATCGACCAGATGACCTTAAATATTGATCCTGGGCTGTATTCAGGTCAAGGTAATGCTATCAGTTCCAGGCTCAATACCGCCTTTCGAGACGTATTGGCAAACTTTGACCAGAAGGTCGCACCCGTTCTCGGGCGTCCACGCGTTCCTATACCGCATCTGGAAGTACGCTTTGTTCGCGACGATAACTGCGCCTTGGCTGGCTCAACCTACGATGAGGCCCGCGTCATCCTGGTCTATACCTGCAATAGTATCGACCCCTCGCGCGCGATCAACATCCTCGCCCATGAATATGTCCACCAGTTGGCTTTCGAGAACTTCGGCCCACGCGCCAGCCGCTCCGACCTGTTGCTCGTCGAAGGCCTGGCCTCCTACGCGGCCGGGAAGTACTGGCTTGGCCAGTATTCCAGCTTCCACAATCTAGTTCGTAATCAGCGCGCCTCAGGGATTTCGTATAGGCTCAGCGAGGACTACGCCAATCGAGATGTGAGCGTTATGAACGCGATCTACTATCAGTGGGCCAGCTTTGTAGAATTCTTGCTTACCGACACACGCTACAGCCAGCGATTCGCTGACTTATACACCACCGGTGATAACTCGATCGGCAGTGCCAATTATGTTAGACTCTACGGGAAACCCCTTGAAAAGCTGGAGTCGGAGTGGGAAGCCTGGTTGAATGCGCCCTAAAGCTGCTCCTACTGCGATAGAGATTCGCTGCCCACAAGATCGGCCACCACAATCAGCCGCTGTGTGTCCCAGTTGGTGCAGGTGATCAGCGTCAACACCGGTATATTCTCGGGTAGTATTACCTCTAACTGCGTCGGCCAGACTACCTGCTGCCCACTCACTATGTAGGTAAACCGCCAGCCGGGCCGATCTACATACACCACATCTCCGGGGTTGAGTTCCCCAAGACGCGCAAATACGCCGCCGGTAAAACCAAGGTGCCCACTTATCACCGCATTGCCGACCTCTCCTGGTATACCAGTCCCATAAAGGTAGCCTGCCGCGTAGTCTGCCGCCTGCCACTCACCATTGACAAAGAAGGTATTGATCACCCGTGTGTCTACGCCAATTGCCGGAATGGTTAACCAGGTTGGTGAGGAGGTGATAGGGTCTCTTGTTGGAAGCGGCGTTATAGTGGGTTGTAGGGTAATAGTTGCCACGTGCAGCGCAGGTGTCGGTATCAGTTGATTGGTTCCAGCAATGCCTGTCGTGAGTTGCACCGTTTGCGGGCGTACTGATGGCTCGCTTGTGGCAGCGTGAATCCAATTGCGCAGGGGCACACTAGTAAACCAGTAGCTACAAAAAATGAGCGACACCACCCCTGAAAGCTGGGCTCCGCGCAACAAGATACGGTCGAGATCTACCCGACGCGCCGGGCGTGGCGCTGCGACCGAGTGAAGCATGGGTGACCTGATCGGTCTGTCTCCAACAGCGGATGGCAGCGGGGTCGCTAGCAGTGATGCGAGTACCTCACTGGCATGAGGCCAGGGTAGTTCGGATGTGGTGAGCAACTCTGTGAGCAGGGCGAGAGCCTCATCGTCACTCAATGGGCAATACCTCCGCCAGCGCCGGCTGGATCTTCATGGCATACCACCCGTAGATCGACCGGGGGCTGCCGTCGTGGTGATCAGCGACCCCTTCGACGTCGACCAGCCGCAGGCACTCCTGCATCACCTTGACTTTCGTCTCGACCGGGATTACCCTGTTCGCCACCGGGTGTTCCTTGGTACTGACGATTCGCGCATTTGGGATGCAAAGTTCCAAACTTGGCCTGTGGGCTGGCGATCTTTGAAAAACGCTTTACACTTGGTGCCGAGGGTCAAATAAAAGTGGGGCGCGGCCTGCGTTTTAGCCCTCGTTTTGCTTCTCAGGTGGGGAACATAGAGCAAAAAACGGCCCGCGAACTTGCGATCAAAATGCGCGAATCGTGAGTTGGTAGTCGGTTGTTCGTACTCCGATCCTACCGTAGGAGTGCCCGTTTGCAAATAGCTCCCGTGACGTCACAACCTTCTGAACCATCCCAAAAACCAGGGCATCCATCCCTAATTATTTCATTGGACGTGCAGATGTCAACCCGTAAAATCCGTATATGAGTACAGATGGTTTGCTCGACTTCCTGATGCGTTCTTCTGTCTCCTCGTGTCCATCCGTTCCCCTTCCGTTCTTCGTTCGGCTTCCTGCGGGGTGCTTCGTTGGCCGTGGCGCACGCCGTTCCCCGGAGCGTGTTTTCTTGGCTTCCTGCGGGGGGCGTCGTTGGCCTCGGTTATTTTCTCGGCGTGCTGATGGGTTCTTTTTCATCCTTTTGTCCATCCTTTCCACCTCGGTTATTTTCTTATCTTACTGATTGTTTTTCGTTATCCTTTTATCTCACCGTTCGCTTATTTTGGAGGGTAGTTCCGACAATTGTTTTTTTAGACATGTGTGCGCTTCTGTACACGCTTTTGCTCATTTTTTTCGCTCTTCAGTTGAAAAAGCGTACGCATGTACGAGCGAATATTGAAGGCATGACGTGAAGCAAGCACGAACGTACCTCGGCATGCGGTCAGTTTTGGCGAAGGTATTGTCAACAAGTACACGTATACATCCATGTGCGGGGCTATGTCGTCACGCCGGTCACCCGCTCAATCCATGTGAGGGCGGTGCGCACCCCGTCCTCGGCGCGCGCGCACCGAACTCCGCCGCACGCTGCTGCATGGTCGGCTGACACGCGGCCGTGATCGCCTCCGCGAGCTGCGCCTCGCTCAATGTGCGAAATGGCACCGGAGCCGCCCCGACTCCGAGCGTGTGCAGTCGCTCGCCCCAATAGTACTGGTCGAACCCAAACGGCACAACCGCCGTCGGCACCCCGGCGCGGAACCCGACTGCGGTTGTCCCCGAGCCGCCGTGGTGGACGATCGCGGCGAGCTGCGGGAAGAGCCAGTCGAAGGGCAGTGGCTCCACCGCCATAATCGTCGATGGCAGATCGCGATACGGTAGCTGTGCCCACCCCGCATGGACGATCCCGCGGCGACCGGCGCGCTGGAGCGCCCGCACCACCAGCGCCGCCAGATGCGCCGGATCGGCAACCGTCATACTCCCGAAGCCCACGTACACCGGTGGTGCCCCGGCAGCGAGGAAGCGCACCACATCCTCGGGCGGGTGCCAGGGTCCCTGGGTGTCGTACGACTCAAGCCACGGGCCAGTGATGGCCACATGGGCCGGCCAGTCGGGCGGGCGCGGCACAAGATATGAACTGAAGCCATTGATCACCGGCACCCGCGCATGGGCAAGGTGCGCGAATGGCCCGAGCGGCGGCAGGTGCCGGAGCCCAAGGGTCTGCACGCGCCAACGCTGGATGACCCCGCGAAAGAGTTGCCAGACAAGCTGCTCCGCGAGCCGGTAGGTCATGCGATGGTAGCCGGGCACCGGCAGGGCCGGGAAGCCCATGGCCGGCATGGTCGCCGTGCGCGTCAGCGGAATGACCGATGCCAGGACGAGCGGGATGCCCAGCGCCTCGGCCAGGTCGCTCCCGAAGATCCCGCCTGGCAACTGATTGATCAGCAGATCGGTGGCGCGCAGGTTGGGGTCGGACAGCGCCACGACATAGGACTCGGCGAGCGACCCAAACGAGCCTGCGATCGTGCGCCAGAGCCGCACGACGCCCGAGAGGGATCGATCCGCGTTGATCCCGCCCGCCATCTGGAGGAGGTGCTGGGGGTCGCCGGGGATTGCGTGGAATGCCATCTGGCGTGCCGCTACCAGCGGGGCAAACGTGGCGAAGGTGGCGACCCGCACGCGATGGCCGACGGCTTGCAAGGCCGAGCCCAACACGAGATATGGCAGCACATCGCCCCGTGAGCCGAGGGCGAGGATCAGTACGCGCATCGTGCCTCACTTCATGTCGGTCGTCGGGGGATCAAGCGCCCAGACGGTCACCAGTTGGCGACGGTTCTTCACCTCCGTCGTGCCGATCTCGCGCAGCCCCAGCACGGAGTCAAGGGCGTCGCGCGTCTCGGTCGAGAGCAAGATCGGCACCCCAAACTGGCGGGTCAGGGACTCAACCCGCGATGCTAGGTTGACCGTGTCGCCGATGACGGTGTAGTCCAGGCGCAACGGCGATCCGATCGCCCCAACCACCAACGCACCCGTGTGGATCCCGATGCCGAGATCCAGCGGAGGGAGACCGCGCGTGTGCAGTTGCCGATTGAGGATCACCAACTGCTCCCGCATTGCCTGGGCCGCCTGTACCGCCCGTGCGGCGTGGGTGGCGGAATCCCCGGTCGCGCCAAAGACACCCATGATCGCATCGCCAATGTATTTATCAACCATTCCGTGCTGCGCGGTGATCGCCGCTCCCATCTCGGTGAGGAAAAGGTTGAGCAAGGCGACCACGTCGTGGGGCGCGAGGTGCTCACTGAGTGCGGTAAAGCCACGGATATCGGCGAACAGCACGGTCGCGACACACGCCCGGGTCTGTTGCGCTAGCAGCGCCGGATTGGTGAGCAACTCATTGACCAACTCCGGGGCAAGGAACCGTGCGAGTTGCGCCTGGAGCACGGCCTGCTGATGGAGCGCGACCAGACTCGTCGCGCCATAGGCAGCGCTGACGGTTACCAGGATGCAGAGCGCCACCGCGATGCTCCCGGCGACCACGCCGTAGGGTGGTGGCAGGATGCCCATGATCACAACTTGGCTGAACGCCGCAAGCACACCAGTGCTGACGACGACCCCAACGGCATAGCGTAAGCTTGCCAGGATGATCGCCGCGAGCGCCAGGCCCACGGCAAACGTGCTGAGCACCAACGGGGGCGCCGCTGCCCCCAAGAGCACAAGGGCACCCTGCGGCAAGAGGACTTCCAACGCGGCGAAGAGGTATTTGCGCGCCGGCCAGTAGGACGAACCCCGCCAGAGCAGCAGGGCCAACAGCAGACTGGCGCTGTTCAAGAGGAGGAGCGTCGGCAGCGCCGCAGGGGGGTTCGGGATGGGTGAAATGGGTATGACCGTATTGATCAGGGTCATGCTGGTGATAACGCCGAGCACAGTCTGCCGCGCGCCGAACAGCCAGCGCTCCACCCGGGTCTCCTGGAGACGGCGCGCTGCCTCGAACTGCGAGATAGGCGTGATGGTCGTCATAGCCACTCCAGCGACGAACGTGATGTCAGATGTAGACGCATGCGTGGGTGCCCCATGCGGAGGTACTGCAAGACATGGGGGGGGTTGCATTACCCCTCAAAAACAGTAAATAATCGGTACCGTGTAGAGAATCGGTACTCCCTCCTCTGCAACCTGCGCCCAATACTCGTCGCGGTTAGGTCTGGAACATCCCATCGGTTGACTAGCCCCCCCCTGCTTCTTGCAGCGCTTTGTTGCGCCCTCCCCCTCCGATTCCTTGACCCTGGGCGTATCCTGAGACCAGAGTACTTCCCTGCACAGAAGGGACATTCTGTGCAGGGAATCGGCCATCTCAAGCCCTGTCGCCTGCCAAAACGACCATCATAGCTCGCCCTGTTCACTTCACGAAAGGTGGAGTCGGTAGACGCATCGAGGAAATCTTGGAGGCGCAGTCGAATCAGTCCATCTGTTTCCAGTTATTTACTGTTTTTGAAGGGTAATGCAGAAACCTCCCAGCGTCGAGGGGGTGGCCGTGGCGGATCGACTTCTCACGGGCCGAGGCGATATTGATGTCGTCCAGGGGCAGGGCGACCTCGATAAGCTTCTTGGTGGGCATGCTGGCCTTTATGAATATGGCCCGCTCCACATCAAGCGGTCGGGCGGCGCTCGATTGCTACACCTCGTCCCAGCTTCGCCCCATAATCTCGTGGCGGATGGTGGCGCAGATGACCGGCAGGTCACGCTCCAGGAAATCATCCCAGTTCGCACGGATCGCCCGGCGGATCGTCTCGTTATCATAGGCGGCGAAGTAGTTGTCCTCGGGCCTAAAGATGGGCCGGGCGTAGATGTTGAAGTAGTCGCCGCTCGGGTCGTTCCATGCTAGTCTGAAGGGCTGACGCTGCTGCTCGGCAAGGACGTAGAGCGCCTGGCGCAACGCATGTGCCTGGGGTGCCGGGCCGACGTTGAGTACCAGGAACACCTGCTTTGGGTCGTGATAGAACTCGAATAGCAGCCCTAACTGGCTTTTCGTCCAGTGCTGCGCCACCTGGAGATCTGGGCGATACCACTCGACGGGATAAAAGCGTGTATACCAGCGGTGGATGTTGAAATCCGTATAGTAGTCGTCGCGGCGCAGCATATCGGAATGGGTCTTGATGGTCGCCGTGAGCAGCCGGTCGAAGGTCTGCTGGATCATCTTCTGGCGTGCATCGCGGGCGCGAATGACGGCATCGAGCGCCGCGTGGTGTTCCATATAGAACCCGAGGGCAGTGCGCGTCACGTCGCTATCGGCGTCTGGCACAAGCTTGCTCCTGATCAACTGCGCGTAGTGGCGCAGCAGTGTCTGTACATCTGGCTCAACCTCGGTATCCCCGGTGATCTCGCTGAGTGCAGCGGCGACATCGGCGTAGCCCAGCGGCGCATACCGCGCCCGGTCACATTCTTCGGCTGGCGGCGTGGCGTCGAGGGTCAGGTAAATGCCGACGATCCGCCAGTCGGGGTGACGCTCACATACCTTCCGATAATATTTGGTGAGTTGATTGGAATGCTCACCGCTGTCAACCTTGTTCTCGATGATGACCACCAGCTTGTCAGCGGGCGACTCCACCAAGATGTCGATGAAGCTCCACTCGCGCTGCACGGTGAGCTTCCCCAGCGTCAGCGCATCCACATCCAGCGGCTCAGCTAGCAGCTCACCCGCCCGCCGCAGCAACGCACGGATGAGCTGTTCGCCGAGACCGTGGGGCTTGTGCGGGTTAAGCAGGTAGGCCAGCAGGTCGGAGTGGCGCAGCTCCTGGCGTCCGACGCCAAGGGCCGTCAGGATGTTAAAGTCGGGTGGGCGGTGCAGCAGCGCAGTGAGCTGTGCGAGACGAGGGTCGGTGTTCAGATCAGAGTATGTAGCGCTGGTCATCGGTGTACTTCGATCCGATTATGGGTGAATATAAAAGGCTATCCTGCTTCTGCTATCAGAAGGACTCTTGCACCGCAGTCAGCCACGATCACAGGGGGGACGCTATAGCTGATAACGCCCCCGCCCTGGGCGCGCATCACGGGGATGACCGCCTGCATCGCCACAAGGACGCTGATCACGTTCAGTTCGAAAACGGCGCGGTAGGCGTCGGCCTCGGCCACGGCCACGTGCATGCCCTAGCCCGCGTTGTTGACCAGCACATCGATCCGCCCGTAGTGCGCGTGAACACGGGCCACCATTGCCTGGACGGCGGCGGGGTCGCGCATATCGGTGGGGACGGCGAAGGCATCAGGCAGCGCGGCGGCGAGGGTGACGAGCCGCTCGGCTGAGCGGGCCACGAGGGCGACCCTGGCCCCACGCGCGGCGAAGAGCTGCGCGGCGGCGAGGCCGATCCCGCCAGATGCTCCCGTGATGATTGCGACCGTTCCAGCGATCTCCATCGTGAACTCCTTTGCGCGTGTTACGACGGAGCCACGCCCCCACGAAGCGGCAGGTCGGCAGGTACCAGTGAAAGGGTGCCGCGTCCCTCGGCAATCTACACGGGTACCGCCGAGGAAACCGGATGGCTGCATTGTAGCTGGTGGCAGCGTTCCCGTCGCGTCGAACCTTGGCCAGATGCCCGGCGACCGCACCCACGCAGGATCGCCTGCTCAAAGCCGATCCGCGAGATCCGCGAGATCGCGCACGACAAGCGTTGGGGTGACGCCCAACACCTCTGGCGGGGCGTCGCTCCGGTTCACCCAACAGGTGTTCAGCCCGGCGTGGGCGGCACCGGCCACATCCCAACCGTTCGCCGAGACAAACAGCACCGCGTCCGGCAGACATGCCAGGTGCGTCGTCGCAAGGGCGTAGACCTGCGGGGCTGGCTTGAAGATCCCAACCGCCTGAACGGTCAGCACCGCCTCAAGTTGCGGCAGAAGACCGGCGTGACCGAGCGCCGCCCGCAGCATTACTCCCGTGCCGTTGGAAAGAACGAGGCGACGCTGCGGGGCCAAGCGGGCCAGCGCGGCGGGCACCTCGGCAAACGGTGTGAGCGTGCGGTAAGTGTCGCGCAGCGCGGCCAGCGTCGGCGCGTCGGCGGCAAGGCCAAGGGACGCACAAGCATACGCCAGCGCATCGCCGGTCACCTGCCAGAAGTCAATGTGGCGCCCCATCAAGCTGGACAGCCAGGTGTACTCGAGCTGGCGCTGACGCCAGCGCTGGCTCAGATCGGCACCCCGACCAGGAAAGCGCACGTCGCACGCGGCAGCGACAGAGCCGACATCGAGCAAGGTGCCGTACGCATCGAAGACCAGTCCGGTGAACTGACGCATTGCGTGAACCTCCCATAAGCTGCGGTGTTGTCCCGTCTGACCATGCCGCTGGCCGCACCATCTTACCGTACCATTCGCTCTCCAACCGATGGTCGCCACCCCTCGACAAGCGGGAGATGATGCGCAGACCAACGATTCGCGCCAAACTGGGCCATTTCCCGATCCAGCGACCGAGACACGCCCACGATTTAGGCAACCCTCCGGGATATGGGGCCGTTTCACCCTTTGGGACGCGGCGCGTACCCTGGCGTTCCTTGGCCCAACGCACGCGCCGCCACATGGCACCATGTGGGACGGCAGTTACCCCGGTGGCGTCCGCTCCGCCCAGGGTTGGGTTCGCTCAAGCTGACCGGCCAGCCGCAACAGCGTCGCTTCATCACCGTAACGGGCAGCGAACTGCATGCCTATCGGAAGCCCGTCGTCGCTCCAATGCAGCGGCACCGACATCGCGGGCTGCCCGGTGAGGTTGAACAGCGGGGTGTAGGGCATAAAGGCGTAGAGTTTTGCGGCGAGCGGTTTGGCAATCCCGAGCGCCTGAAACAACCAGCCCGCGCCCAACCGATTGATTCCATGCAGGGCCAGCGTCTCGCTCGGCGTCGGGGTGAATGCGCCGATAAGCAACGGGGGCTGGGCCAGCGTTGGCGTCAGCAGCAGATCATAGCGGGTGAAAAAATGCCCAACCATGCGCGTCGTGCGCTGGATGTGGCGCCAAGCGGCAACAGACGCCTCGGCCCCGGTAGCTGCACCGAGCAACCCCAGGGCGTAGGTCACGGGTTCAAAATCGGCGGGGCGTGGACGCCGCCCGGCAAGCCGCGCCGTCTCCCGCATATCGGCCCACACTTCGTCCGCGACCACCGTCAGAAACGCCTGTGCAAGCGCATCACCGTCCACCGGCGGCGCGTCCTCGACCACCTCGTGGCCGAGCGCTTCCAACAACCGGGCGGTGGCCCATAGCCCCGTGCGACATGCGGCATGCACGGTGGTATGCCCCAAGAAGGGCTGCGCCGTGACGGCAATGCGGAGCCGGGCGGGTTCGACCGTCACTTCGGTAAGAAAGGGGCGTGCCGGGGTGGGGGCGCTGTAGCTCGCCCCAGAGTCAAGCCCGGCGGTCGCGTCGAGCATGGCCGCACTGTCCCGCACCGAACGGGTGAGCACATGTTCAACCCCCAGGCCACGCCACATTTCTCCAAGGTCTGGGCCGCAGGGGGTGCGCCCACGCGAGACTTTGAGGCCAAAGAGGCCACAGCAGGAGGCGGGAATCCGGATCGAGCCAGCACCGTCAGTGCCACTTGCGAGCGGCACCATCCGCGCTGCCACGGCGGCTGCCGAACCCCCACTGGAGCCAGCGGGCGAGCGGCACAAATCCCAGGGGTTGCGGGTGGGGCCAAAGATTGCGGGCTCGCTCGTGGGTTGCAAGGCCAATTCGGGCGTGTTGGTCTTGCCGAGAATGATCGCCCCCGCAGCTTTCCAGCGCCGCACCATTTCGCTGTCGCGCCCACGAGCGATGTGGCGGAGCAGCCAGGTGCCGTTGCTGGTGGGTACGCCCGCGCAGGTAGCCCAAAAATCTTTGAGGAGCATGGGGACACCCGCGAAGGGGCCATCAGCCAACGGGGCATGGGTTGCGGCCCGGGCCTGCTCGGCAAGGAGGAGTACCACGGCGTTCACGGTCGGGTTGGTGGCCGCAATGCGGGCCAGTGCCGCTTCGACAAGCTCCAAGGGGGTGATGTGGCGCGCACGCACCAACGCAGCGAGGCCGAGGCCATCATAGTGCGGGTAATCGGGGAACGGTAGGGGCATTGCTCCTCCAGGGTCGCGGCCTTCCTTCAGCGATTGAGCGCCTGCATGCTCGCCGCCGGGTGGATGCTACCCGACGCGGCCCCATCGTTTGGCGACCACTAAACCTGCGGCGCACGGTGCAGGTTCAGCATAAGCACTGGGCGGATGGCTGTCAACGCAATGAACCACGCTTCCCTTAATCTTACAGGCAATCGTACTATGCCGACTGTTCGCAATCACATCCATACTTAACAAAGCAGTCATTATTATTGACATTTTGCTTCAAGCTGCTAGGATACGAAACACCACCGTCGCACTCCTCTATTTGCTACGCGGGCGTGCCTGCGCTCACCCTGGCCGGAAGCCCGGTCAGCACTGCCTAGCGCGTGTCACCGTAGAAGAACGGGAAAAGCGGAGGCGAAGCCTTCGGCCACCGCAGTAGGAAGCCAAAGAACACGAGGGCTTGCTCCATACACGATGAGGTGGGGTCAGCCCTTCTTCTAGGGCTTCCCAATGTAATCCGTCGCTTCTTCGCGTACGTCTTACCCGATCCAATCCGGTGCCCCTGATGGAACGCCCGTCAGCTTGTCATGTGCAACTTGCAACGAAATGGAGAATCGTATGCACCCCGCTCCGCGCCCCGTCCAACGACGCGCATTCAGCGTTGCGTCCGCCCTCATGGTGTTCGGCATGTGCCTAACGTTGTTCAGCCCGCTCGGTGTGCCACTGGCCCGCGCGGTCGCTAACGGTGAGGCTGCCAGCTTGGTTCTCGGTCAGCCGGACTTTACCACAAACACCGTACTAATAGCTTTCGCGGCCGCCGGTAGTATGCAATCCCCCGCTGCGGTAGCGGTGGATCTGACGACAGGCAAGGTCTTCGTCGCCGACAAAGACAACAACCGCGTGTTGCGCTTCGCCAGTGCGGCGAGCATGGCCAACGGCTCGGACGCCGAGGGTGTCTTCGGCCAAGCCGATTTCACGGGCCGCAGGATGAATCGCGGCGGCACGACGGCGGCCGCGAACACGCTGAGTGAACCCCAAAAGGTGACGGTGGACAGCACCGGCACCCTCTGGGTCGCCGACA
>CAIRDL010001052.1 GCA_903877345.1 uncultured Oscillochloris sp.
CCGCGTCCGCCGCCACCGCCGGGGCCACTAGGGCCACGTCCGCCGCCGCCGCCGGGGCCACCACCGCCGCCGGGACGCCCACCGCCACCACCGCCGGGGCCACCGGGGCCACGTCCGCCGCCGCCACCGCCGCCGGGGCCACCACCGCCGCCGGGACGCCCACCGCCGCCACCGGGACGCCCGCTCCCGCCCATTACGCGGATAGCGCTGGGATCACCGTCACGGGAAGAAAGGCTGGTCTGCATATTTATTCCTTTCTCGCCCCTGCGCTGCCCAGCCGGTGGTTGATGCGCCGACGTTCGCACAAGGACAGGAGACTACTGTTCACTGTTGCTTAAATCTGATCGGGCTGAGGGCTATCATCAAGCCGCAGACCCTGGGCATACGCAACGAGCGCGGCCCGGTCGGCGGGATGTAGCGTTGTGACGCGCAGGGCGCGTTCTAGGGCGTGTCGCTTGAGCGCGGTTCCCCAACAGGCTGGGTCATGGCAGAGATACGCCCCGCGACCATTGCACCGCCCAGTAGGGTCAACGGTGAGTCGGCCCACCGCATCGCGCACCACCCGAATTAGACCTCGTTTCGTATCGGTACGCCGACAGGCGACACAAGTGCGCTGGGGCACATGTTTTGGTCGCGGGCCATTCCTTTGGTTTGACATCACTGCCATAGGCTCGTGGGCTTGTACCTCGTTGTTATCGCTCTTACTGACCCTCAACCAAAATGTAGGAGGCGATCAACTTGTCATTGGCGTAGATATAAAGCTTCTGCGAAGTCGCCCGCAGGGCGACCGACTCGCCGATCATTTCGTGCCCCAACGGGCCGTAGCGGCTCTGCTGATACAGCACCTTGCCATCGGGATCCACCTTGCGGCTCTCGACGCGGGCATTGGCGAGTTCAGCCTCCGTCTGGAGTTGTTCGGCCTCAGCGAAGCCACGGGCCTCAGCAGCGGCGCGTTCTTCCTCTAACAAAGCCGTAGCGCTCTTGATGTCAATGCGCCAACTCGTCAACTTGGCGGCCAGCCGCACATTCTGGCCCTCCTTGCCAATCGCCAGCGAGAGTTGTTTATCAGGCACGATCACCAAGGCGGCGTGATCCTCATCATTGAGGTGAACCTCGACCACTTGGGCGGGCGACAGGGCGTTCGCAATAAAATCCTTCGGGTCGCTCGACCACTGCACCACATCTATCTTCTCGCCATTCAATTCGTTGACGATATTCTGGATGCGAATGCCCCGCATCCCCACGCATGAACCGACCGGATCAATGCCCTCTTGGCGCGCTGCCACAGCCACCTTGGTACGCAACCCTGGCTCGCGGGCAATAGACTTAATCTCGACCGTGCCGTTGTAAATCTCCGGCACCTCCATCTCAAACAGGCGCATAATCAACTGCTTGTGCGTGCGTGAAGCGATCAAGCGGGGGCCGCGATCCTCCTTGCGGATCTCCATCAGATAGACCTTGAGGCGCTGGCCGTGGTAGTAGCGATCATTGTCTACCTGCTCTTTCGGTGGCAAAATAGCCTCGGCCTTGCCCATCTCAAGGATGACATTGCCCTTCGCCATGCGCTGCACCGTCGCAGTGATCAACTCGCCCTCGCGGTCCATATACTCGCCGTAGATATACTCGCG
>CAIRDL010001053.1 GCA_903877345.1 uncultured Oscillochloris sp.
CGCCGGTGCGAGCTATGCCCAAACGCCAACCGTTGTCGGGCAACCCACCCAACTCAGTTTCTTCGGAATGAATACCTATTTCACTGGCCTGGAGCGGAATGGGCGCGATGGCGATGCGGGCGTCAGCACCCTCATCGCCCGCAGCCGCCAACTGGGGGCCGCTTGGGCGCGGGAAGAGCTGAGTTGGGCGAATCTCGAGCGCGACGGCCAAGGGCGGTGGCTCTGGACGCACTTTGATCGGCGCTTGCTCGAAGTCGCCCAAGCTGGGTACGGCATTATTGGGATGCTGCTGACCACGCCCGCTTGGGCGCGTGTCGGCGATTGCAGCACCCGCATTGGGCGCTACGCCGCCGCCGGAGTGGTCGCCCAGAGCTACTGGTGCCCGCCCGCCGACCCCCAGACTTTCGCCAACTATGTTTTTGCCGTGGTCGAGCGCTACGACGGCGACGGGAATGCCGATGCGCCCGGTTCGCCCCGCGTGGCTGTCTGGCAGATCTGGAATGAACCCAATGCCTGGGAGACTTGGCCTGGCACGCCCGCCGAATATACCGCCATACTCCAAGCAGGCTACGCCGCCGCAAAAGCTGCTGACCCCACCGCGACCGTCGCCACCGGCGGACTGTACGTGCTCGACAGTGCTTGGCAAGACACCGTGGGCCACTCCGATGGGCTGCGCTTCCTCGCCGAAGGTCTGACGGCCCGCCCGGCGGCTTGGTACAGCTTCGACGCCCTCGCCATTCATCCCTACATGCCCGATGTCGCGCCCGACCAACCTGGCATTTACGGCGCGGTGACGCTGTGGGGCCGTCTCGTCACCACGCGGGCGTGGCTCAGCGAACGCACAGCGCATCTCGGTGGCCCGCCCCGGCCCATCTGGATCAGCGAGTTGGGCTGGTCAACCTGTGCGGCGAGCGAGAGCGACTGCTACGCGGGTGCTGCTGTAGGTACCGCTGCGCTGAGCGCCGACGCGCCCCCGAATTTAGCTTGGCACCTAACCCTTGGCCCGACTGCCGCGCAAGCTTACGCGACAGAGCCGTGCAGCCAAGGGGCGGAGCACTGCGCCGCCGAGCTTGCCGCAACCGTTGGCCCCGTCGCCCTGATTGGCAAGAGCGAACAGCAACAGGCGAACTATTTGGTGCGCGCCCACGCCATTGCTCTTGCTTTGGGCGTGCAACACGTCAACTGGTTCCAGCTTGAAGATAAGTTTGACGGTTCGGCGCGCAACTTTTGGGAGGAAGCGGCGCTTTATCGCACGGCGGCCTTGGGGTATGTGCCCAAACCTGCGGCCCTGGCTTACAGCGTGATGGTCAACCAGCTTGGGGCAGCCACTTTCGTCGGGTTCGGCCCACTCCACACTTTTGTCCCGAATCCGACTGGGCCAAGCCCTGCGGCACGCTTCGATCTGCGCTTCCGCACGGCGAACAACCTGTTGGTAGACATCGTTTGGCGCACCGATGGCACTGAGGAGGTGACGGTGCCGTTAATTGGCGGGCGAGCGCCTCAAATCTTTAGCCGCGATGGCGCAGCTTGGCCAACCCGGGTCGTGGGTGGTGTGGCCGCTTTCAGCCTTGGCGAGGCACCCGTGTATGTGTGGCAGCGCACGTGGCTTACGGCGGCTCGCCTGATGCTGCCTATCGTGCGGCAGAGGTAGTCACGTCGTACACTACCCGCGTTGCATCAGGTGCGGCCAACGCCCAACGGGGCGTGCGCCGGGCCAACAAGGTCAGGCCCGCAGCATTCAGCGCCGCCAACACTTCGGTGTCGTGCCAAGCGCGCTCGTTATGCTGCTCCTCGCCGCGCCACCAACGCTCGTCGTCGCGCACAAACCAGACGATGCGCCCAGACGCGAGGCGTGTGTTGTGGTCGTAGTTCAGGCGGTTAAAGACGAGAATCCCACCAGCGTCGTGGACGACTTGGTCGCTCTCGTCCCAGGTCATAAACTCGTACTCGGTATTCAGATCGAAGATCAGCCGCCCCCCAGGTGCAAGCAGTCGTGCCGCGCCCGTAAGCGCCAACGCCAAGTCATGGTTGCCCGTCAGATAGTTCAGGCTGTCGTAGAGGCAGGTGATCAGGTCGAAACTGGCCGGGCGGAGGTTTAGCGGGGCCGTAGCGCCATTCGTCGGCGTGCCAATGGGCAGCGTGCGGAGGTCGGCCTCAATGAAGGTGACGGGCAACCGCG
>CAIRDL010001054.1 GCA_903877345.1 uncultured Oscillochloris sp.
ATGGTCAATAACGCCATCATGATTGCCGACATCGAATCGGGCCAGCTTGAGACCGAGTGCGAACCGCTAGACCTAGCGCCGGTGGTCAACGCGGCGGTGGCATCCCTGCGGCAAAATTTCACCGCGAAAAATCTGACCGTAACTATTGAACTTCCGGCAACGTTACCTCCAGTGCAAGCAGATCGGGAACAACTCAAGCGGGCCATCGCCCAGTTGCTTGATAATGCGCGGCGCTACACCGAGCGTGGCGGGGTTACGGTACGGGCCAGCAGCGAAGGGCCATACATCCAGATTGCGGTCATTGATACAGGGCCGGGCATCGCCCCCGAGGTGTTGCCCCGGCTCTTCAAGCGGTTCCAGCGGATTGATGGGAACAACTCGGCGCAACGTGGCGGTGGCCTGGGTCTGGCCATTACCCGCCAACTGATCGAGCGGCAGGGTGGCACCGTCGGCGTCACCAGCGAGGTCGGTCAAGGCAGCATCTTCACGATCTGCCTCCAGCAAGTCAATGAACACTCCCTTGAGGCCGCCCAAACCAACGAGGCAACGCGAACGCCGTGACGGGCTGATCTGGCTCGTCCTACTCGCCCTCCTCATGGCAATTTTGCCTGTCGGCTGTATTGCCCAGGTCGCCCTGCGCCTCGTGATGCCCGATGAAGCTCCTTTTAAGAATGTCGGGGCTGCGGCGAATCTAGGGGTGTACGCACCTTTCACTGGAGATGTCAGTTACGCCGCGCTCGATCCAAACGCGCCGAGCTACCAGGAGACCGAACAAGCTCGCCGTGACCGCCTTACCCCAATTGCCATGTCGGGGGCCGTGACGGTCGCCGCCGTCGCGCAGGTCGCCCCGCCCCCGACGTTAACAAGCCAACCGTTACCGCAACTCAGCGTGACCGCCATTGTCGGCAGCACTGATGTGGCTGGTGGGGTTGTACCGCTGCCCACCGACACCGTGACTGCGTTGCCCACCACTACGCCATCCCGCACCCCACCCGCTGCGCTTACTGTCACGGCGACCGCCCCGACGGCGGCGCTGCCCATCACGGCGACACCCGTGCGTGGCACGCCGACGGCGGCACTGCCCTCGCCAACGCTGCCGGTGCGAGTGACGCTAACCGCCACGATGCCGACCCTCCCCAGTCCAACGAGCAGTCTGCCCACGGCGGTGAGCACCAGCCCGGCGACCTCGACACCGACCCCGCCGTTGGTGCCGCCGCCGACCAGTCCGCCGACCCCGACGCGGGTACCGACCAAACCGCCCGCACCGCCGCCAAGCACCGTCGTGCCGCCGACGCCGAGCAACACTGCGACTACCGTGCCGCCGACGCCGAGCAACACCGCCACCGCCGTGCTGCCGACGCCGAGCAACACCGCGACTGCCGTGCCGCCGACGCCGAGCAACACCGCCACCGCTATGCCGGTTCTGCCCGTATTGAGCATCGCCAGCGCACAAATGCTTGAGGGTGACAGCGGAACCACCATGCTGAGCTTCACTGTCAGCCTGTCGGTCAACGCGCCCGGGCCGATCAGCGTCAATTACACCACCATGCCGACCCTTGGATCCAACACGGCCACGGCAGGTAGCGACTATCTCGCCACCACGGGCAGCCTGAACTTTGCGCCCGGCGACCTTCAACAGACGATCACTGTGCCGATTCTGGGCGACCGCTTCTTTGAGCCAGACGAAAGTTTCCTCGTTTGGCTCGCGGGAGCTAACGGGGCTACGGTCGGCATCCCCTTTGCCATCGGCACCATCACCAATGACGATAGCCGCCCGACGGTGAGCATCGCCCCTGACGCCACGTCAGTGAACGAGGGCAAATAAGGCAGCACGACGGTGGACACGCTGGATGTCACGCTCACCGGAGCGATTGAGCAGCCGCTGACGGTGCCCTTTGCCACCCGCGACCTTGCTGCGGTGGCGAATGTGGATTACCAGCAACTTGTCGGGAGCCTCGTTTTCAACCCTGGTGGCCCCACAACCCTACCGCTTGGCGTCACCATCATCGGCGATAACCTCACGGAGGCTGACGAACCCTTTGCGGTAGACTTGACCGTCGGCGCTGGGTACAGTCTGGGTGGGACGGGGAGCGCGAGCATCACTATTCTGAATGATGACACGCTCACTGCCAACTTGAACGTGGCACAGACTGCCGTGACGGAGGGCAATCTCGGCACCACCACAGCGGTCGCCGTCACCGTCAATCTGAGTCAGCCGCCGCCGAGCGCGTTCAGCGTGACGTTGGGGGTAAACGCGGCGAGTACGGCTAGCGCAGGCACCGACTTCACGCTTGCACCACTGACTCTGAACTTCGCCGCCGGTCAGCAGAGCGTCACCACGACGCTGACGATTATTGGGAATAATCTGATCGAGCTGGACAGGCAAGTTATTATCAATCTTCTCAGCGCCAGTGCGAGCTTTGTCACCCTTGGGACAAGCCAACAGACCGTGACCATCAATGACGATGATTTCCCCACAATCACCTTCGTCAGCACCAATGTGAGCCAGAACGAGGGTGATATTGGGACGACCACGCTGAACTTTGGCCTCACCTTGTCACAACCCGTGCCTTATCCTGTGGCGATTGACTGGGCCACGGTTGACGGTAGCGCCACGTCTACCGGCTCCAACATTGACTATGTGGCGGCCACAGGTACCATTACGTTCCCCGTTGGGACAACAAGTATGTCCCTCAATGTTGTTGTCAACGGTGATTTGATCCCCGAAAGCGACGAGACGTTCCGCGTTGTGCTTAGCAATGCCTCGCCGAGTGGCATGAGTCTCCCAGCCCCGGCGACCGGGACGATTCTGAACGATGATGCCGTTGGCGTGCAAGTCACTAAAGTCGGCAACAGTGTGGGCGCACTCAATCCAGTGACACCAGGCCAACTTGTCGCCAGTATCGAGTGGACGCTCACCATCACGAATACTACCGCCACGACGGTGACGCTCGCCGTTGTGGATGACTTGAGTTCCTTAGTGACCTTGCCGAACTTCACGCCAACCTTCAGCGACTCGCTTCCCTTTTCGCTCGGCCCTGTCGTAGTGCTCAGTTCTAACGGGGCGGGGGCGGTGAAAACGTGGAGTGGCATCCTAGGCCCAACTGGCCGGGTCACGATTCCGATCCCCATCTTGGTTCAGTTCCCGGCTAATCAGTGCATAACAGTGCCGAATCCAAGCTACCAAGTAACGGTGAACGGCATCCTCTACGCACCTGCACTCAACACTGCGCCGGTGACGGTCGGAACGAACTGTCCGCTCCCCCTCGCCGGGATCATGCGCCTGCCCGTCATACGCCCGACGGTGACGCCAACCCCAACCCCAACGCGGCTCCCGACGGCGAAACCAACCCGCGTGCCTGCGCCAACGCCGACGAGAACCCCCAAGCCGACGAACACGCCCACGCCTACGTCAACGAATACGCCTACATCAACACAGACGAATACGCCTGCTTCTACACTGACCAATACGCCAACACTTCTGCCGACGAACACGCCAGTACCGACCAGAGGACATGGCCACGCGCCCGCGCCGGTGCCGACCAGCGTGCCTGCGCCCACACCAGTGCCGACTAGCGCGCCTGCGCCGGTACCGACTAGCGTGCCCGCGCCAGTCCCGACCAGTGCGCCCGCGCCTGCGCCAGTGCCGACCAGTGCGCCCGCGCCTGCGCCAGTGCCGACCAGCGCGCCTGCGCCAGTGCCGACCAGCGCGCCGGTGCCGGTGCCGACCAGTGTGTCCGCGCCCACTGACGTGCCGCCGCCCGCGCCCACTGACGTGCCGCCGCCCGCGCCCACTGACG
>CAIRDL010001055.1 GCA_903877345.1 uncultured Oscillochloris sp.
ACACGGTTCCGCGTCTGGCCCTCGTGCTTGGCGCAGGCCAACGCCCCGACGAGGTTGATAGCGCAGCGCTGGCAGCCGCTGGCGTGACGCTCCACAAACGCGCTTCGGGCGGCACCGCCGTGCTTTTCGGGCCGGGCTTGCTGATGCAGGACATCGCCCTGCCGCTTGAGCACCCGCTCTACCGTCTTGACGTGAGTGAGTCGTACGCTTGGCTTGGCGCAACGTGGGCGGCGGCGCTCGATGAATTCGGCCTTACCGCCGAACTGGTAGCCGTGCCGACCGCCCGCGCCGACACCGCCGCGACCGATGTGCGCGTGCGACGGGCTTGTTTCGGCGGACGCTCACCCTACGAGGTTTTGGTCGGCGGGCGCAAACTCGTGGGCTTCGCGCAGCTCCGCCGACGGGCCGGGGTGCTTTTCCAAGTCGGGCTTTATACCCATTGGCTCGGCGCTGAACTGGTGGCGCTGCTACCCCTCACTGCCGAGGAACGAGCCGCGACCATCACAGCGCTGGCTCAACGGGTCGTCGGGCTGGCCGAACTGCTGCCAGCGCCGCCGGATCCGGCGGTGTTGATGGGGGCCTTTGCCTGTGCCTTGACGCATCGCTACGGGGTGACGCTTGAATCCGTGCCGTGGCACCCCGACGAACTGACGGCGATACAGGCGGCTTTGCCCCGCTATGCGCCGCTTTAGGGTATACGTCGCAGAAAAGCGATCAGAAAAAACAGGTAGAGGCAGAGCAAAACGGGGTAAACAGGCGGGAGACCAAGCAGACCCGGTTTCTGGGCGGCGAGCACCGCGATGGGCCAGGGGGTAGCGTAATAATATTGTACCAGGCGTGTAAGGCCAGCCCCCTCGAAGACCAGCATAAAAGCAAGTAAAGCGCGCACCGCATAGCCTTCGTACGCCTTTGGCACCAGCCCCAACACCCCCACGGTGAGCACCCAAGCGGTCGCTGGCATGCCACTGAACAAGTAGCGACCACGGGGCAGATAGGCGTAACCCCCATAAGCTGGCATCGGGTGAACACGCAGAATTAGCGCGACGAAGCCGCTAACGATCACTGCGAAGAATAGCCAGCCGATGCGCTGCTGCCAGAGCGGAATCACATGCGCTAACCGCCACATGCTAATGCCTAGACTGAGGCTGGCGACTCCACTCAAGATGAGCAGCGCCCACACCCAACCTGTGCCAATCGGGACATGGCCCCACCCATAAACAGCCCAGTAGGTGCTGAAGGCGATCCAAAACAGCTCAGGGTAAATCTGGGCGCTCAATTCCCAATCGGTGAGGGAGCGCATCATAGGGTCGAGGCTCAACCGTAGGTAGCTAGCGTCGAGTGCATTAACCCACGGGCGCAGCCCCAGCTTTGGGCTTGCCCCTGTGCTATCAAGCTGTAAGCTCACCACGGCAACGCCGAGCAGCACCACCCCCGCGATGAGCAGCCAGCGCCGCAGGCGGAGCGGTCGTCGCGCCACGGCCCAGAAGAGGGCGAGCACAAGGGGCGGCAAGAAGGGTAGCGCGGTGCGTTTGGCAAACACCCCGACCAGCACACTCAAGAGCGTCAGGCTTAAAGCGGGCAAGCTTAGCCCACTGCGAATGAGGAGCGCACAGCCCAAGAGTAGGGTTGCCCCCGTGAAGTTGACCAGCACATCATTGTTGACAGCGGTCATAATCGCAGCGAAGGGTGGCACGAGCGCATACAGCAACGGCATCGCCATATGGGTGCGTGGCATGTCCGGGGCAATGACGACGCTCAACCGCCACACTGCCGCCACACTGAGCGTGTAGAGGAAAACACTGACGAGGCGAGCTGCAAAAAGCTGGATCTCGACCGGTTGGCTGAGCGTTAGGCGGATTGGGAGCGCGATAAGCAGATAGTAGAGCGGAGGGTGGACGTGCTGATCGTACCCAATCAAGGGCGGATCCGCCGTAGCGGAGAAGAGCGGCGTAGCATCACCCCAAAAGCGAAAACGCCCCATTGAGGCGACGATCTGCCAGCGCATCGCGGGGTCGAATACTCCGGCGGCGGTCACTTCGCCCCGCTCGGCGATCAGGCGGGCATACTCGAAGTGGGCTGGCTCGTCATAGTGCTGCCAGGGCGGCACCAGCGCCAAATAGATCAGGCCGTGCAGACAGACAAGGGGCAGGAGCCAGCGCAAGATGGCCCA
>CAIRDL010001056.1 GCA_903877345.1 uncultured Oscillochloris sp.
AGCCTGTTCGCCGCCGGGGTGGCCCTGCTGCTGCTTGTGGCCTACTGGCGCGACTGGGCGCGGCTCGCCCGCTTTCCCCGTCTTGGCCCACCCGCCATACCTACGGCGCAAGCACCTCTCGTCTCGATCCTCATTCCCGCCCGTAACGAAGAGCGCGCCATCGGGCGCTGCGTCGCGGGCGCTTTGGCCCAGCATTACCCTACCTACGAACTGATCGTCGTTGATGATGGTTCCACTGACGGCACGGCGGCGCTTTTGGCTGGCGTCAGAGACCCACGCCTACGGGTGCTGTGCGGACGCCCTTTGCCGCCCGCGTGGGTGGGCAAGTGCAATGTCTGCCAACAGCTTGGTGAAGCTGCCCGTGGCGAGTGGCTGCTCTTCCTCGACGCCGATACCGCCCCGCAACCGGATCTCGTCGCGGCCCTCGTCACCTACGCCGATCAGCACCAGCTTGATCTCGTGACCATCGTGCCTTTCCTCGAACTGGAGAGTTTTTGGGAGCGGGCGGTGCTGCCGCCGTTCCTAGCGCTGATTGGCGATCTCTACCCGTTCGAGCGGATGGCCCAACCGGATGTGCGCCCCGAGCAGGTGATGGCGAACGGCCAGTGCATTCTGGTGCGCCAAACGGCTTACGCGGCGATTGGTGGCCATGCGGCGGTGCGCGATGAGGTGCTGGATGACGTGTGTTTGGCCCAGGCGCTGCGACGGGCAGGCTACCGCGTCGGCGGCGCAGAAGGCTTGGCTTACCTGCGGGTGCGGATGTACACGAGCGGGCGCGAGGTGGTGGCGGGCCTGACGAAGAATGCGGCGGCGGGCTACCGTAGCGGCGGTGGGCGCTCCCTCGCGGCGGGGTTGCGGCTCCTCGCCCTAGCCTACGGGCCACTCTGTCTGCTTGGCAGCGGCACAGCGGCGCTGAGCCTGGGTACGGGGGCGCTGGGGTGGGTGCTGGTAGGGCTTGGCACCCTCACGCTTGTGGGCGGACTCACCTACTGGGGCACGCTCTACCGGCGCTTGTATGGCCTAAACCCGCTCTACGGGCTGATCTGGCCTTTTGGGCTGATGACCTACCTGTGGATTGCGGTCTGGGGCATGTGGCGGGTGCGAAGCGGGCAGGGGGTGGTGTGGAAGGGGCGCACGTACACGGGGTAGGTTAGACAAGGTTCCGGCTTGCAGATTGGTTCGTACCCCTCTGATCCGTGATGGGTGATCCGTGATCGGTCAGGATGCGGCCCGGTCACAGATCACCCATCACGGATCATTTGCACGACCCGGATGATTAAAAATCCCCGCTTCCCTTAGGCCCGCCGAAAGTCTTTGATCTTGATTTGGAGCCGCCGCTCCCCATTCCACTGGTCGGCTTCGAGGGTGTAGGCGACATCAATGTGGGGGTGGCGACGGAGCGCGTCGGCGAGGTGGCCGAGGCGGAACGCGATAGCCTCGTGGGTCGCACCGCTGCTTCCAGCGCGGAGCCGCAGTGCCAGGTGTTCGCCGTTCGGCCCACGGGTGCGGGCGTCAACCGCTTGCACCCCGGCGCTCATCAGGGTCGGTTGCGGGTTGGCTTGCCCAAACGGTTCGAGGCGCTGCAACTCGGCTAACAGCTCCCAACCCAACTCGTCAAGACTCACCTGAGCATCAAGGGTGAGTGTGGGCTGGAGCATGTCATCGGTGAGGTGCTGCGCGGCGAGGGCAAGCAGTCGCGTTTCGAGTTCGGGCAGGTTGGCGTTGTTGATGGTGAAGCCCGCTGCAGCGCTGTGTCCGCCGAAGCGCACAAACAGATCCTTGCAGGTGGTAAGCGCATCAATGATGTTGAAGCCGGACACGGAGCGGGCCGAACCCCGCGACTCGGTGGCACCCTGTTCCATCAGCAACACAGGCCGTCCCCACTCCTCGGCTAGTTTGCCCGCCACAAGGCCCACCACCCCGGCGGCGTAGTCCGTCCCCACAAGCATGACAATGCGCTGGAG
>CAIRDL010001057.1 GCA_903877345.1 uncultured Oscillochloris sp.
AGTTCGTCGCTCCAGCGTTCGCGGCTTGTCACCACAGCATTGTTGGCATCTACAAAGTCGAAGGAACGCAACTCAAGCCCAAGGAGCTTGCTGCCGACGAACTGGCCTTGGGCGTTGAGGCCGGCGATGTACGTCTGGGTATCGGCCAACTCTGACGGGCCGACGAACGGAGCGACACGCTCGGCTTCGGTGTACCAAAACGCCTCAATCAGCTTCTCATTAAAACGGCGAATGGTCGTCGCCAGGGGTTCGGCGGCGTTTTGTTCAATGAGATAGCTGCTTGTCCACGGGGCCAAGGGCGGCGCATTGCCTGCGTCGAGCCGTGCCCGCCAAGCCTCATCGGTGAGCCGGTCGCTCATGGGTTGGGTGAACTCGTAATGGGAAAAGACACCGCCCTTGGCGAGGATCAAGCGGCCCTCAACGGGTACCACGACATAGATCTCGAACACGCGCCCGACCGCATTCTCCAGCACTTGCCCACCAGGGTCGGTCGCCACATCAGCGACGATTGCCGCTTGCAAATCCTCGCCGCCCGCCGGGGAGCCGCCCGGCCCTTGGTAGACGCTTTCGTCATCAGCGGCGAAGGTCAGACCCTCAAGCGTGCCGCCGTAGAGACGAATTTGCTCGTACTCCTCGGTGAGCAGCGCTTCGCCGCGCAGTTCCTTCTCGGCTAAGGTTCGCAACAGGGTCGCCAACTGGGCCATTGCGTTGAGCGCAGCCTGATCCTCAGGTGCCAACAAGCCTCGGCTCGTCAGCCCATCAATCGTCATCTGCGTCAGGGCGGCCACGCGGGTATAAAGCTCCGGCACTGGCTCGACATAGCCCCTCGGGCGCTCAGGTTCAGGGGGCTTCAGCGCGTCGTAGCCCATCTCAGCGTAGACCTGCTTGGCGTAGAGGATGGTATCGCGCTTGAGTTCAGTCCACGAAGCGAGGCCCGTCGTGAGTTGCTTATCCTGCCAAGCGAGCGAGCGCATAAACTGGGGGTCGTTCGCGTCGGTTGGGGTGAGCAACGGGCGCAGACTGTAGATCCACGACCAATAGAGGTTCTGCGTCCAGATGTCGGTGCTGTACCCGGCGAAGGTTTCGCGCAGCGTCGTCATATTGCGGCTGTAATTGGGCAGTGCCGTCGCGCCAGTCGCTGCCAAATGGGTCAACGCCTGCGTAGAGCCAAGGGCGGCGAAGAAATCGAGCGAACTGGGCAAAGCGCGTCCCGGCACCGCGTCGCTAATCAGTTGTTGAAAGACAAAGGCGTCGGGCACAAAGCGTTGGCCCATCAGCCGCAGACCCTTCGTAGCCTTGGTTGCAGTGGGTTGCGTCACGACCATGCCCAAGATTTGGGGCGGGCGCAAAGCCTCAACCGCCGTTTGGAAAGCCGCGAACTTCGTCGCGTCGAGCAGATCGTTGGGCGTGGTCGGTGCGCCATAGGCGGCGGTCAGCGCCTCGGCATACACGCGGGGCGTCAGGTCGTCGCTGCGACCTACAAAGAAGACCGTCGGCTCATAAATGCCCGCCCAGACCTCAGCGGCAGTCAGGCTGTCCACTTTAGTCTGGGTATACGCCAACGTGAGCAGCGCCGCCTGACGAGTCTCGATCACATCATCGGCGCGGAAGGTCATGCGCCCGTGCCAGATCATCGCCTTGAAATAGCGCCCAAGCTCTTCGCTCTTGGTGTAATGGCCGCGAGGCACATACTGGCTCCAATCCTCGCCTTGCGGATACGCGGGGAAGATCGCCGAAGGGCCAACGCCAGCATGGGCCGTCAGACTCGCCAAATCAGGCTCCACCAAATCGCGCAGGCCCGCCGGAATCTCCCATGTGGGGTCAAGCACCTTCACGGCGAGGGCGAAATAGGCAGCATTGCGTCGGGCAGGCTCGGCCCAGGGCGTCCCGGCTAAGGCTTCATACTGCGCCACCGCACTCTGGAGCAGCGCCGCATCAAGGCGGGTGAGCATAGGAATGAAGGCAGTCGTCTCGGCTTTGCGTAGGGTTTTGTCGAAGAGCAAATGGTAAACGTGCAACAGCGAGTCGGAGCTAACGAAAACCGGGAGATTATCGTAGCGGGCGCGCTCATACAGCTCGTAGAACTCCTTGGTAGTGCCGGGACTGACAACAAAGCCATTGGCGGCGACACGGGCTTGTTGTTCGGGCGAGAGCAGCACCGTCAAGGCGACATTGCTCAAATCGGGAGCAATCGGCTCGACCGTAAGGTGGGTCTTCTCAGCAACCGTGCGGGGCTGGAAGCGGGCAAAGCTGGGGTCGGGAACGGCCTTAAAGCCAACGGGCATAGCGACGACGGGCAACTTGAGCGTCTCGGTACGCAAACTCGCGTCAGCGGTTGGTAGCGTGGCGGTCGTGGGCGTAATGGTCGGGAGAGGTTTCGGTGTGAG
>CAIRDL010001058.1 GCA_903877345.1 uncultured Oscillochloris sp.
TCCACAAGTTATCCACAAAAAAGTCCAAGTTATCCACAATGGGAATGTAAACTATTTCGGTGCTATTTACCCCTTTCTGATGCGCTCTGTTGCCATGAAAAGTCTTGACACAGCAGAAAGTTATCCACAATGTCACGCCTACGGCCTCTCGGGAATCCGTGATCTGTTGCGACGGATGACCGTTGACCGCCGACCGCTGCCAGAAATCGTCATCCGTCAGCGGTCAATTCACCCGGCACGCGACTTTGCCATAGCCCTAGGGGTAGCGGCTGTGCCTTGAAATGCCGGGACGGATCGAGTATGATCGGCGGCGCGTCAGCCGTCTTTTACCATTTAAGCAACCGCGCTGCCTTCGGGTGCGGCAAAGCATTCTGATACGTTCGACCTGAAACCCGACACCCGACACCTGAAATCTTATCTAAAATCTACCTAAGCCTGTTAAAGAACCTGCGCCCTTGTCTAAAGGCAAGCAATCCGTGAACTTGAATCAGATCTGGCAAGCAGCCCTCGGGACGATCCAAATGCAGACCACGCGCCAAGAGTTTGATACTTGGTTGCGCGGCACGACCTTGCTGGCCCTTGATGAGAACACCGCGACGGTGGGTACGACTTCGCCCTTTCACAAGGAGGGGCTTGAGAATCGCTACCTCGCGCCGGTGCGCCGCTCCCTGGGCGATGTGGTCGGCTACCCGGTGCAGGTACGCATCGTGATTGCAACCGGGGCGGCCCTCCCTCGCATCGATCTGGGGACCACCGCCGCAAGTACGAACCAACCCGATGACGACGGGAACCCTGGCGAGCGGGCGGTGCAACTTGATCTGTCTAGCGCGATGCGTATGGGTATGCTGAACCCCAAGTACACCTTCGCCCGCTTTATCGTCGGCTCAAGCAACCGCCTCGCCCATGCCGCCTGTCTTGCGGTGGCCGATACCCCTGGGCAAGCCTACAACCCGCTCTTCCTCTACGGCGGCGTTGGCCTCGGCAAAACGCACCTGCTCCACGCCATTGGCAACTACGTCCTCGACCGTGACCCTGAAATCAATGTCCTGTACGTCTCGTCCGAGAAGTTCACCAACGACCTCATCAATGCGATCCGCCGCCAACAGATGGATGAGTTTCGCCTGCGCTATCGAAACATTGACGTGTTGCTGATTGACGATATTCAGTTTATCGCCGGAAAAGATGCCACCCAAGAAGAGTTCTTCCACACCTTCAACGCGCTCCACTCGGCGGCCAAGCACATTGTGATTAGCTCGGACAAACCGCCGAAAGCGATTATGACCCTTGAGGAGCGGTTGCGCTCGCGCTTCGAGTGGGGCCTGATTTGTGATGTGCAACCGCCCGACCTTGAGACGCGCACGGCTATTTTGCGGGCGAAGGGCGAGCAGATGCACATCCAGGTGCCTGATGAGGTGATTGACTTTCTGGCGCATAAAGTGCAGAGTAACATCCGTGAACTTGAGGGGAGCCTCAATCGCGTTGCGGCCCACGCCGCCCTGCACGAGATACCGATCACCCTTGAGGTTGCGACCCTGACCCTCGCCGATCTGCTCGGCAGCGGTCAACGGGGGCGCATCACCGCTGAGATGATTATCAAAGCCGTGAGCACCCACTACGGGATCGAGATTGATGTGCTCACGGGCCGTGGGCGTTCACGCAATGTCGCGGTGCCACGCCAAGTGGCGATGTACCTGCTCCGCGAAGAGACCGAGGCCAGTTTGGTTGAGATCGGCAACCTGTTGGGTGGGCGCGACCATACGACGGTGATCTATGGCTGCGACAAGATCGGTGAGGAAATTAACACCGATTCACGCATGCGTAACGAGGTGCTTAGTATTCGCGAACACCTCCATGCCGATAGCTGATGGCTGATGGCTGACGATTGACCGTCTCCGACAGTGGTCGGCGGTCAGTGGTCAACCGTCGCAACAGATCACGGATTTCCAAGAAAAGGAGTATGTATGCGTGTGCTGATAACCGGCGGAGCCGGGTTCCTGGGTTCGCATCTGAGTGATCGATTCCTCGCCGAGGGCCATACCGTCATTGCAATGGACAACTTGATCACCGGCACCACTGACAATATCGCCCACCTCATCGGGCACGAACGCTTCAGCTTTGTGAAGCACGATGTCACGAACTACATCTACGTTGACGGGCCGCTCGACGCCATTCTGCACTTCGCCTCGCCCGCCTCACCCATTGACTACCTCGAATTGCCCATTCAGACGCTTAAAGTCGGGGCGCTCGGCACCCACAAGGCGCTCGGTCTCGCCAAAGAGAAGCAGGCGCGCTTCTTGCTCGCCTCAACCTCCGAGGTCTACGGCGACCCGCAAATTCACCCCCAACCCGAAACCTACTACGGCTACGTCAACCCGGTCGGCCCGCGTGGGGTTTACGATGAGGCCAAGCGTTTCGCTGAGGCAATCACGATGGCCTACCACACTTACCACGGGGTTGCCACACGCATCGTGCGGATCTTCAACACCTTTGGCCCGCGCATGCGTTTGCGTGATGGGCGGGTAGTGCCCAACTTTGTCGCCCAAGCGCTCAAAGGTCAGCCCCTGACCGCCTACGGCGACGGCATGCAGACCCGCTCGTTCCAGTACGTCAGCGATCTGGTCGAAGGAGTCCACCGGCTCCTGCTCTCTGACGAGGTAGAACCCGTGAACATTGGCAATCCGGGCGAATTCACGATTAAGGAGTTTGCCGAGTTGGTCAATGAACTAACAGGCAACCAAGCCGGGCTGATCTACAAAGATTTACGCACGAAGGATGATCCGCAGGTGCGCCAACCTGATAATAGCAAAGCGAAGCGGGTGTTGGGCTGGGAACCTCAGGTAAGCTTGCGCGAGGGACTCGAACGCACCATCCCCTGGTTCCGTGAGCAACTCCAGCGACGGGGCGAACTGTAAGGCGAAGGGCGAGTGCAACGTCCGTCACACCCGGGTGTGACGTAACGTTTCGGATCGCCCCCACGCCGGGCAGGTAACCCCGCTGACTAGGATCGGGGGTTCTGCCCTTGTTCACCCATGCACATCAAGCAAATTTTTGTTCGAGTGCGGCCCGGTAAAGCGGCGCGAGTTGCGGAAAAGCTCTTCCGCAACCCGCTTCGACTTGTTCAGGGCAGCCACACCGGCTGCCAACCGGGCGTCAGTTCGCGCAACCCCGTGCCATCACTACCCACCACCCAAATGCTGGAATAGCAGCAGGTGTGGAAAGAATTACCACGACCAAGGTGACCGTTACCGTTTGGGGACTAAAATCATGACCA
>CAIRDL010001059.1 GCA_903877345.1 uncultured Oscillochloris sp.
GGGCGCGTGGGACACGGCCCCGACATTTCGCCGGAGCGACTGTAAGCGCTGACGCCGGAGCGCCCAAAGCCGCATGCTCGTTTGCCACGGGTGCCAGAAGCCTTTGTTGGAGGAGCAGATGCCGGGACTCTGCCCGTCGTGCAGTAAGAAGCAGCAGGCGTTGCCGGAGTCGTGGTGGTAGGGTTCGTACAGGAAGCAGAGCGGGGCGCAAAGCCCACGTTCCGCTTGGAGAAGGTCACATGGGCCGACACACCCACATCGCAGGCTGGCTTCGACTGCTCCTGACCGTGCTTGGTGGCAGTCCGCCCAGTTGCTGTATGAGAGAGACCTGCGGTTTCGCTGGCTTCGACTGCTCCTGACCGTGCTTGGTGGCAGCTCTCTTGGCCTTGAAGGGTGGCCTATCGTATTGGGGTATGGTGAGGATTTGCGACAAACGGGCCATGTGGGTCTTTCGGGGACACGCCCCTGATTGCAACAAAAACTCTTGACATTGTACGGCATATTACCGTACAATTTATGCGACACAGGAAGAGCGGAAGTTCCCTGGCCGAGAAAGAGAGGTACCGCATGGCAAGCAGAGAACCACACCTTCGCACGGGCCGTGCTCAAAAGGAAGAGCGGTTGGAAGCCCGTATGCCTCGACATATCAAGGAACTCATTCAACGCGCTGCCGATTTACGCGGGCTCTCGTTGACCGACTTTATCACCGTGAGCGCGCAGCAAGCCGCTGAAGCAACCATTCGTGAGCAGCGTGTTATCGCCCTCACGGCGCGTGATAGCCTCCTTTTTGCTGAAGCGCTGCTCAACCCGCGCGAGCCAAACGAGAACCTGCGTGCTGCTTTTGCCCTCCACGACGAAGACGTACGCAGTGTCGGATAACGCGGCATCTTGGCGCTTCCCTGCGGTATGCCCATCTGCGTGGGTATGAGCAGCGGGAGGCTCTTGTCATAGAATCGTCGTCGTATGAGTCTCACGTATAGGATCGGGCTGCTCGATCCGAAGCTGCATGATCGAGCGGCTTTCTCATGCACGGTAGCCCCGCTTGACACGTATCTCCACGAGCGGGCAAGCCAGGATGTGAAAAGAAATGTCGCCGTGGTCTACGTCATGGCCGAAGAAGGGACATCCCGTATCATCGGTTACTCTTCACTTTGTACCTGTTCCATTGAAACAACACACCTCCCTGAGTCGCTCACCAAGAATCTCCCCCGGTATGATGCGCTGCCTGGCATGCTTTTGGGGCGACTTGCCGTTGATGCTCGGTACCAAGGACAACACATGGGGACGCGCCTGTTGGCTGATGCGTTGCAACGGTGTGTACAACTGAGTACCGCTATTGCCGCAATGGCGGTGCTGGTTGATGCCAAAGATGACCATGCAGCCCATTTTTATGAGCACTTTGGGTTTCAACGGTTTGCTGATCGACCGCTCAGTCTCTTCATGACCATGCTGGAGCTGAGACGAACGCTCAGGTAGGCCCAATCCCACCATGCACGCCCCGGAGCGCATGAAACGTTTCCGTCTGAGAACGACCGCCCGCTCCATTGCTCGATGACCACCCGAAGGCCCGGGAATGCCAGAGTAGGCGTCAGTTCTGACATCCTGAGCAGCACTGCGCTGCTTGTGCTGCGCGCCAGCTTAGACTGCCGCTCGATACACCTGGAGTTTTCTGGCAAACCTTGCCAATTTGGTGCGCTCTAGGGCACGGAAGTTGGGATTGGGCCTGGAGGGCGGGGGGCGGCTAGGGCGACGCGACGGAGTTAGGCTTTTCTGTTGCGCGGAGGTAGCACGCGGAGCGTTCGCAGCGACGAGATGGAGCAAGCATCGTGGGCGACGATTGGCTTTGGCGGCTTGTCTATCACATCGGCGGCTTGACCTTTCTCAAGCAAACCAAGGCCGAACCCCTCGGGGGTCTGCCAATGGCGATCCGTACGGCAGCCCTCCAGGCCGTGGCCGACCATGATCCCACGGTGCTCACCCTTGAGCTTGGACACCAGACGCTCTGGTTCTCGGAAGGTACGTATCGCTGGGTTGTGCGCTGGGGGTATCGCAACCCCAAACACCAGTACCAGTCGGTTGACGCCTATTTCCACGAATACGGGCTGACCGACCCAGCGAACCAGGCCGTCGCGGATGAGCACTTTGCTGAACGCCAGTTTGTGGAGCAGGTGTTCTTCCCACTCTTTGGTCGCCGTGGCCTTGAACAACTACGGCCTCAAGTCGCGTTCAAAGACAGCGCAGGAACCCTTCGTCACATTGATTTCGTGCTTGAAGGAACGCAGCGCTACGCCATCGAAATTGAGGGTGCGACCTACCACGAGCAGCAGCAGGATGCCGCCAACTTCAGCAATGAGAAGTTGCGCCAGCGCAGTTTGGTGCGGGCGGGCTACCACTACTACCCCTTTGCCTGGACGGATATTGAAGCCGGTCACGCCCACCGGGAGCTTACGGCCCTTGCTCAGGCCGACCCGCTCCTTGGGCGGTTGCGTGAGTCGCGGCACCGTCACGGCGATGTCCCACTCCACGTAGAGGCGGTGCTCGCTGATCTGCCCCAACACTTCCCGGACATGCAGTGTCTGGTGCTTGATGTATTGCGCCAAGCGGCTGGTCGCACACACCTGACCTTGGCTGATTACCAGCCGCACGTTGCAACGTTTACCCTAGCGGTGCTTGATACCGTTGCGTTGGTCGAACGGGTGGCTGCGCTCTATGGGCTTGACGTTCACCTCCCAGAGATTGACCTCCATATCGTCGGAACGGTGCCATTCACGAGCGTCACACAGCTGCTGCGGCACTATCTCGATGACGGAACGCTCAATGGCAACCAGCGCATTGATGCGGCCAAAACCTCGCTACGTTTGCATTGGGACAGCGCCCTTCCGCTGCATGCTGACCTAGTGGTTGCGAGTGACGGAACGAGCGATGGGATACCCGAATGGGCCATCAGAACCGAGGCGATCCAAGCGCGAGCAGCGGCCTTTCGCACCCTGGTCAGCGCAGTCCCGCTCGATGCCCAACCGCTGTGTCTAGAAGCGGGGCTCCTTGATTACTTTGCCCGGCGCTTCTTTCGCGTACCCGAACTCAAGCGTGAGCAGGCTGCGCTCATTGCAAGCTGTCTCGGCGGCGAGTCAGCGTTCGGCATTCTCCCAACGGGGTTCGGCAAATCGCTTGTCTTCCAGCTCGCCGCCTTGCTTTTACCCCGCAGTACCATTGTGATCAGCCCGCTGACCGCGCTCATTCGTGATCAGGTGTTCAACCTGCGGCGTGCCGGGATCACCGGGGTCGCCTCTATCACCGGGAGTGATTCACGGGACGCAAAAGACCAAGCGCTGCGTGCGTTTCTCGCGGGTACATGCCGCCTGCTCTACGTCGCCCCCGAACGCCTGCTCAACGACGACTTTACCGCAGACCTCCTCGCCGCTGTCGCAGCGCACCCGCTCGGCCTCTTTGTGGTTGACGAGGCGCATTGTGTCTCGGAGTGGGGGCATGACTTTCGGCCCGCCTACCTTCAACTAGCGGCGTGGCGCAGACGGGTAGAAGCCGCGAGTCAGCGCCCGCTCCCGCTTATCGCCCTGACCGCCACCGCCTCAAATCCCGTGCGTGACGATGTGCTTCACGTTCTCGGTTTACCGGCAACCGCCGTGGTTCAACGTGCCAGTAGTGACCGGCCAACGCTCAGTCTGTCGGTGCATGCCGTGGCGACGCCCGCTGAAAAAGTGAGCATGCTCAGCGCGTTGGTGTGCGATGTTATCCCGGTGGCGCTCGATTTGCCCTATGCCGAACTGGTGCCCGAAGCAAGTGCAGCGGGGTACGCGCATGCAGGCGTGGTCTTCGGACTCTACGCCAATCCCAAACAGCCTGGTTGGATCGAGGAAGGCGTAAAGTACATCGCCGACACCCTGCGCGACCACCTGAACCGGCCACCGGCAGCGGTTCGGCAGTATGCAAGCAGTGGTACGGAGACTACCGAAAACGAACGCTGCCAGGATGCGTTCCAGGCGGATACCTTCCCGTTGTTGGTGGCGACGAAAGGCTATGGAATGGGCATTGACAAGCGCAACATCCGCTTTGTCATCCATCACGCCTTAGCCGGAGGGTTGGAAGGCTATTACCAGGAAGCGGGCCGCGCCGGACGGGATGAGCGCCATGCCCACGTAGCCCTGATCTATCTCCCACCACACCCGGACTGTCGGGCAGAGTCCATCAGTCAATCCGAGCCGCCGCCATGTGTGACCAAGCGCGGGTCGCCCGAGTGTCCGTATGCCGCGTGGCTCTGCGATTACGGGCGGCAGGCCAACTTTATCCAGAGCAGTTATCCAGGGATTGCTGAGGATGTCGGGTGGGTTGATTGGGTCTACGGGGAGGTCACGAGCAATCCGATCCTGTCGGTTTCCAACAAGGAACGCGACCAGGCGCACACGAAAAAGGCAGAGTTAGCGCTGTGCCGCCTCCAGCAACTGGGAATCGTCAGTCATTACACACGGCGGTACCATGAAGGTGCGTTCGTCGTCGTGCTAAACGAGGACGTAACCCCGCGTTCGGTTCGCACGGCGCTGGTTCAGCGGTTGGTCGAAAGCGGTGTGGCGCAGCGGAACGCCCGCGAGGAACTCAAGGCGCTCGTACCAAGCACCGAGGACAACGCGGCGCTCACCCCAGAATTTGTTCAAGCCGCCGCTCAGCTTTTGCTGGAGCGCATCTATGTCCGCGTGATGCGGATGCGCTACGAAATGCTGCGGAACCAGCTTGAGTACGCGGAGAGCCACCAAGAGCAGCGGTGTCGGCGCACGATCATTCGCAATACCTTTGACCCAAACAGCGCCCTGGTGCCAGATGATTACCGCTGCGAGTTCTGCGATGTGTGTGTCCCCAGCTTGGAGTTCACGCATGAGCAGGCCGTCGCGCTCAGCACCGATGGGCAACTGAGTGAACTGCTCGGTCACCTGACCGATCTGTTGGATCGGTGGGAACCAACCGCGCTTCAGGCGTTCATCGCTTTCGCGGAAGCCCAGCAAGCGGTCGCCGGTGCCTTTATGCGCGCAACCCATCGGTTGGAACAGGACGCCACCAACCTCGGTGCGCTCTATCTCGCCGGTGCCCTTGGCCGCCGCCGGAGCGGACGTGAACGACAGGCGCTTGATTATCTGCGCTTTGGCTTCAATGAAGGCATTCGCCGAGGACTGGTGCCTGACGATCTCCTGCTGTTCTATACCGAGGGTCGCCAGATTGACCACACCGAAGCCTTCACGTGGCTCACGCAGACCGCAAGCCCGTGGAATACCGCTGCCCAGCTCCCGTGGCTGATCAGGGAAGCCGAGGAACGCCTTGGCACGAACGCGCTGCCCTATCGGCAACTGATCGCGCTCTACCGCGCCCGTCGCGCACGGCAGGTGAGCGCGGCGTTTGGCCCGTTGCAGTCACGCACACAAGTACTCGCAGACTGGTTCGCCAGGTGGCAGCCAGTCAAGGATGCTGAACCATGACCACCCAACTGAACGATCTGGAGCGGATTGAGGATGAGCTGACGCAGGTGCAGCAGCAATTTACGGCAGCGGCTACGACTCTGGACGCACTCCACACCATCCAGGTGCAGTTTGCCGACCTGAGGCAAACCTACGACGATCTCCAGCGCATGCTGAGCACGATTGCGCTTGACTGGCAAGGACGGGCAGCGGAAGCCCAAACGGCCCTCACCCGTTTGGGTGAGGCCGAGGTGGCGATGCAGCAGCTCGTTAGTAAGCTCGATGACCGTGTGCAGGCCCATCTAGCCGAGTCTGCCGACCAGATCCGCCAGATGGTCGCCAGCGTGCAAGCGCAGCGAGAGTCGCTTCAGCAGCAGCAGACGGCCCTCGCCCAAACCCTACAGCAAGACGTAGCGGCGCAATTTGACGACCAACGCACCACCGTCGCGCTTGCCCTCCGCACGATGGACGAACAAGCAGCGGCTCGGGTGCAGACTGTTCAGACACAGCTTACGGCCTTTGACGACCAGATCCGCCAGATGGTCGCCAGCGTGCAAGCGCAGCGAGAGTCGCTTCAGCAACAGCAAACGGCCCTCGCCCAAACCCTACAGCAAGACGTAGCGGCGCAATTTGACGACCAACGTAACAAGGTTGCACTTGCCCTCCGCACGATGGATGAACAAGCGGCCTCCCGGGTGCAGACCGTTCAGACGCAGCTTACCGCCTTTGACGCCCAGATCCGCCAGATGGCTGCGAGTGTGCAACAGCAACAGCAGGCATTCCAGCAACAACAGGCGACCCTCGCCCAAACCCTGAAGCAAGACGTAACGGCGCAATGTGACGACCAACGCACCACCGTCGCGATTGCCCTCCGCACGATGGATGAACAAGCGGCCTCCCGGGTGCAGACCGTTCAGACGGAACTTACGGCCCTTGCCACGCTTCAGCAACAAGAACACCAGCAGTCACAAGAACACGAGGAACAGGTTCAGCAGCAGCTTACC
>CAIRDL010001060.1 GCA_903877345.1 uncultured Oscillochloris sp.
CCACCAACACGCTGATTCGCACGCTGAGCGGTGGGTTGGTGCGATTGGCGATCATGGCACTCATCCCGCTCACGTTCTGATGCTCGGCGTGCAGCCCAGTCAGCCGCCCGTCATCTTCAACGCCCAGATAGATCGCGCCGCCTTCCGTGTTCGCGAGGCAGACAACCGTGGCAACCAGATCGGCATCCGGCAGGCGTTTGACATCGCTTTTGAACTCGACGCTTAGCGATTCACGCTCGGGTATGGTTCGCATTATTTCACCATTCCCTTCGCCCGCAACTGCTTCCCAATGCTGCTCCACTCGTACTTGCCCGCCCGCAGCTCGTCCCAGTAGAACGTCGCCTCTTTCCAGGGTACCAGTTCGTAGAGCGGGGCGATGGTCAGCACGACCCCGTCATTGAGGTCGGGTGTGAGGTCGTGTCGCACCGCACGATCCAACCGGGCGCGCAGCTCGCGGATGTCGGCGATACTCGCCTCTTGGCGCTCGCTGTCACGCTCGGCCTGGCGCAGGTCGCGCCCCGTCAGCCCGTCCTTCGCCGTCAAGAGCCGGGCCAGCCGTTCCTCCTCCAGGCGTAGCTTTGGCTCGACATAGCTCACCAGGGCTTTCGAGAGCGTGTCGCCATCCAGACGGTGCAGATAAAGCCAGAGGGCGTAGGTGCGCTTGGGCGACTGGAGCAGCCAGTAGATTGGGGCTTTGCGGCGGCTCTTTGCGTAGCGTTTGAGGTGATTGGCCCAGAAGCCGCCTACGCCAGGGCGGCGCATATACTCGCGCAGATCGGCCACGTTCAGGGCCGCGCAGAGCTCATGCTCGCTGGCTTCGGCCCGCGCACCGCAGGCCACATCAAGCGCGGCGTGGATGCGGCCCACGATGTCATCGGGGTGATCCGGGTCGTCTACGAGGATGCCGTTTGTGGTGAGGCGTAACGGGTAGCCCGTCGGTGCCGCACGCAGCGGCAGACCATCGGCTCCCGTGAGCATCCCCGGCGCGCAGGCTGGTAGCGGCGCAAACGGATCGGGCAGCGCGGGCGTCGGCAGCGCGCCAGTGGCGTAGCGGATGTCGAAGCGCCCAAAGGCACAGCCGGTTAGGTAGCTCACCACAGAAGCACTGAGGCTCAGAGAGTCGGAGGGGGAAACAACAGAGCTGCTATCTTCCTCATCCTCCTCTTCCTCCGAACTCAGTGCCTCGGTGCCTCTGTGGTTCCCCCCCACGTCCTCAATCGCCGCCCGGTCTGCGCCATCAATCCCGTAGAGCGCAAAGGCGATCTCATCAATCTCGCCCTGATGAGCGGCAAGCTGCGTCTCGGCAGTCGCCACCCGCACCGCCCACGCCGCCGCCCGCTCCGCTAGCGTCTCACCCGCCACCTGGAGCAGCGCCGGTAGGTGAAAGACGTGGCTCGTCTCGTTCGCCCGATCCAGATCGCGCTTCAGCTCCACGCAGGCGAGGGCTAGTTCGCCCAGCCGTGCGCCCTGCGGATTATCGAGATCGGGCACGGGGGTGCGTTGGATGACGCCAACTTCGTAGGAGCCAAAGGCCATTTGTAGCTCAACTAAAGCTCGGAAGGATGAGCTATTCATTAGACCCAAAAGTCTTAGAAGATCCTTTGTGTAATCATCCTTGATAAAAGCTGTTGGACCTTTGTCTCCAAAAATACAACCTTGAGACAAACATCTCACACTATAACCACCTTGAGTACGACGAGGCCAAGTAAGTCCGGGTCTAAAATAATGAGCATGGCCGTTAATAGATGCTGACCAGTTGTAGCCCCACCCACGGCTACCACGATATTCCGAAATATCCTTCTTTAAAATGGCACCATCATCAAGCCAATCTAGAACTAAATCCCAATCGACGTAGTAACGAGAGAACACACCTCCTTTGGCAAATGTTACCCACCGTTTCCCTAAGAATGTGTCTTGTCGATTTCCTGTAGATAATTGACTCGAAACCTCCCACCAGGTACGCAAGAACTTAAAATCATTTTTTGTTGATGCCCCGAATAATCCTTCCCGGTTTGTGTCCTCGAATCTGGGCATATTAACAAATATCTGTCGTAGATTTTCTCCAACCCAATACGCCATCGGACTCCCCGGCACCTGCCGGAAGGAAGCCGGGTCAACGGCGAACACATTAGGGTGCGGCTCACCAGCGCGCAGGGCGGCAATTGTGGCGGCGAGGGCGGCAGGCTTATCGTCGTGGGCGAGCAGGCGGAGGAAGGTAGTTTTAGGCATAATGGCTCACAGTCGCTAAGATTTCTCAATCACCACAGAGGCACAGAGGCCGAACCTTTTTATATCTCTGTGTCTCTGTGTCTCTGTGGTTCAACCATCACGTGATTTCTCCAGCACATACGCCGCCGTCTCAACCATCGCCGTATCCAGCACCCCATAGCCCAAATCGGCCACCACCGTAGGCCGGGCCACGCTAAAGATAAGCTCCTCGCGCCACTTCTGGAACGAGGTGAGGAAGAAGCCGGTACGCGACGTAATTGCGCCAAGCAGCCCACCGGCGTGCAGCAGATCCAGGCCACGCTCGACAAAAGCGGCGTAGAGGTCATTCTTGGTGCGCGGGTAGGTCTGCTCAAACGTCGCCTTCCAGCCCTTACTGGCCGCGCCAAAGGGCGGGTTCATCAGCAGCACAGCGTAGCGCTGGCGGCAGAGGGCGATGAAGGCAAAACCAGCCGCCGCATCATCGGCGAAGAGGCGACGCCGGTAGCCGCGCCCATCGTCGGCCCGTTCAGCGTAGGCGCGAAGGGCCGCGAGTACCAGATCCTCAACTTCGTCCCAGAACAACGCGTCGCTGATCGCACGCACATCGAAAAGGCCCACCTGCGCGACCTGGGGCGGCTCCTCACCGAAGAGCGCTCCCTGGGCATAGGCCGGTTGGTCACGCCACTGACGTTTAGCCTCCGCAATCGCCTCGCGCAGATTGGCCTCAATCCGCAGCAAACTGCCAGCCTCACCGGCCAAGCCCATACCCGCAAACACGCCGCGCACCAACTGTCCCAGCACCGGCGGCTGAAGGTTCGCGGTGAACTCGGCCAACAGCGCTGCATCGCCCGGCATCGGCTCAGCGCAGACCGCGTTGACCCGCTCAATCAGCGGTCGGTCGTCGCGCCGGATACCGTACTCCTGGTAGGCACGCTGGGCGCGTAGCCAGAGGGCCAGCGCGCAGATCTGGCGCGCTCGTGGGTCAATGTCCACCGCGTAGAGGTTATGGCGCAGAATGAGCCCCGGCGCGGCGCGGCGCAACGCCGCAAGGCTGGGATAATCGGCGTGGAGCGGCTGACCCGTCGGCGGGTAGAGCGGCGCATCTGCTTGGTGCGCCCAGGCTTCCTCGTAGATCGTCAGCAGCACGTCAAAACCGTAGAGCAGAAAGTGGCCGGAGCCAGCCGCCGGGTCGAGGATGCGTAGTTCGCGTGGGTCTTTGCGGGGGCGGGCCGGGGAACCACAGAGGCACTGAGGCACAGAGTTTGGCATGGAACCACAGAGGCACTGAGGCACAGAGTTTAGATCTAAAAGGTTCGGCCTCTGTGTCTCTGTGCCTCTGTGGTTCAACCATACACCTGTGTCTCCGTGGCTCTGTGGTTTTTCTGGGAAAATCAGATAGCGGCAGCGCTCGCATAGCTCAGTTTTCCCGTCCAGCATCTCGTACCACAAGCGCCCAAGGGTGTTATCAACCAGAAACTCGACCACATAGCGCGGCGTGAAAAACTGGTTGCGGAAGGCCAATTCGTAGGCATTGCGCGGGGCAGCGCTCGCCTTGCGGGCCTGATCGCGCAACTCCTTCGGCGTGAAATACTGGTAAACCCAGCCAAGCGCCTCGTCCTCGGCCCAGACCGCAGCCAGTTCAGGGGCGTTGATCAGCGCGAGCACTTGGTCAAGTACCGCGTGCTTCGGGAACAACCGGTTCGCCGGGTCGTCAGGGGCGAAGAGTGCGCCGATCTCGTTGGCAAGCTGAGCGCCTTGCCAGATCAGAAAGGTGCGATACGCCGCCTCCTGCTGACCGCTGCTCCAGCGCGCCTCGTCTTCTGGGTGCTCGGCCAAGTAGAACTTAAAGCCGGTAGCGTTCAGGCCGCGCCCAACCGTCTCGCGCAGAAGCTTGCGGCTCGGGTGCTCCATCAACTTGAAGGCACAGAGCCGGTTGAGATGGGTGAAAGCCACGGCGCGCACTAACTGCTCCACCGACTCGCGGGCCACGCCGCCCGTGGGACGAGCGCGGTCGCCGGGCAACAGTGCATCAATATGGCGCAGATGATCGACCATCTCGGCATGGAACTGACGCCCTTCGTCATCGAGATTGATCAGGCGGGCCACGTCATCCACGCTGCCGTTGCGGTCAATGCCCAACTCACCGGCGAGCCGGTCGGCGATAGCCTCCTCCAGGAGGCGGCGGGCCTGGGTGACGGTGAGGCGGAGCGTGTTACGGAGGGCTTTGTCCATAGTTCTACTCCAGCACCACAACCGCGCCTTCGGCGACAAGCTTATGCAGCGCCACGCTCAGCGCCATCATCACCGCCTCAATCGCCTCGGCGCTGTCGAGGGGCCGAGTGAAGAAGTCAGCCACCCGCAGGCGCTCGATGCGCTGGGTGGGCATCGTCAACGCTTGCAGCCGACTAACCGCTTGGCGCAGCAGCGTCTCCACTGCCGTGGTGTCCGACTCGATCTGGCTCAGGGTGGCGCTGCAGCGCACGCAGCGTTCTGCGCTGTTCGGCAGCAGTTCGACCGGATCTGCCGCAGGATCGAGGCATTGGCGCACACGGAACGGTTGGAGCAAATCCTCGCGGGTTGCCTCATCAACCGCGCCCCACTCCTCGCGACTCGCCAAGCTCGCGCTGGCCTGGGCGAAGACGTGCGCCCGCTCAGCGTGACGCGCTAGGTAAATCTGGCGGTAGGCCGCGCCAATCTGGCCGGTCAGCCCGTCAATTTGCTCAAGGTGCAGGTAGAACTCGTCGGCGGCCACGAGGCCGCTCAGCTTATCCGCGTTATCAGCGAGATCACGCAACTGATCGGGGTCAATCAGCCGTCCGCGCACCTCCGGCCAAAGCGCATTCACCGCCACCCGCGCACGGCGCAACAGGTCAAGTTGGGCTGGTTTCAACGCCTCGCGCATGCTCCGCACACGGTCGCGCAACGCCTTGAAGGTGCGACCCTCACCAGAGAGCATACGCACTCCATCGTCGGATGCCGCCGCCTGCACGCCGGTGAGCAGGTCACGGTATTCATCCAAGGTCGCATGGCCCGGCACCTGGTTTGCCCGCGCCTCAGCGATAATCGGCAGCAGGGCGGTCATCTCGTCGGTGGCCAGTTTCTTAAACGCCGCCGCGATTGCACCCTCCTCCACATCAACCTCGTCACCGGTCAGTTCCTCGTAGGTGCGGACGGCGGCAATCAGCGTTTTGAGATCAATCGAGTCGCGTGGGGCAAAGCCAGCAGCCTTGAACGCGGGCAGGTTGGTGAACGGTGCACGGCTCTGCGGATCTTGGTGGTTGCGGAAGCGACGGGCCTGGTGCGTCACTTCAATCGCACCGGCCCGCAGCAACACCGCCAGCACCAGGCGGATAACGTCAATGTCCCAGCCGTAGCCGATGCCCTGAAAGTGTTCGCTGAGACTCTTGCCGGTCACGCGGTTGCCGTAGCTATGCTCGCGGCGCAGGTAGTCGAGAACCTCTTTGGCAATCTCGGCGCTGGTCGAGGGGACAAACTTCTGACCCTCTTGCACGACCAGGCCAAGACCGCCCTCGCCGCTGTAGAAGACTTGCGTCAGGGCATTGAGGTTGGCGACCTTCAGTACCTCCTCGGCCTCGCTGCCCTTGAGCGAGCGGGCACCCATTTCCAGTTTGGGGTAGAGGTCGGGCACGCACTTGTCGAAGAGCCGCTTAAAGATCTCGGTTGGCGTTCGCCCCAGCTCGGAACCATCGGAGGGATTGCCACGGAAGACGCCAGAGCCGCCCGTCAGCGCCTCGGTGAGCTTGGCGTGCAGACGGCTCTTGAGGCTACTCTCGCTCGTCCGCTCGCTCTCTAGGTTCGCACCCTCTTCACCCGTGATTTTCTGCTGCGCCTTGAGTGCGCCGTACTTTGCCACCATCTGGCGGGTGGCGTGGATCTGGGCCACCAGTTCATCAATCTCGTTGTTGAGGGCGAAAACCCAGGAAATCTCATTCTGGCGCTCGGCGTCCCGGCTTGCGACCCGCACATCGTCTAAGCGACCCGCACGCATGCTCTCATCGTCAGCGATCACCAAGCTCAAGGGTACCTGTGCGTCGTCGTTGGGCCGCACCCCGTCAATGGTGACGCCGACCCGGAAGGTGCGCAATCCACGGAAGGTGTAGGTTTTGAGGGCCGCTTCGTTAAAGATGGACGTGAGCATCTCGCGCTGGATCTCTCTGCGCTCACGCGGGCGCGGCTCTAGGTAGCGCCGTCGCTCTTCGGCCCACGTCTTCTCCTGCGCGGTCTGGAGCTTGTAGCCTCGCTCGCTCTCGCGGACAAAGTCTTCGCTGATCAGCCGGGCAATCGCGGCCTCGACCTCCGCCAACGGTGCGCTGCGGCCCACCTCATCAACGAGTAGAGCAGCGAGGTTGGCCGCCGTGCGCGGCAAACTGGCAACATGCTCGGTCAAGGCGATCACCTTGCCCACCCGTGCCGCCCAGCCCTTGTCCTCGGGGAATCGCTTCGCGATGTCATCAATGTCTTTGCGTCGGGCGGAGCCAAGCAGACCCTCGATTAGCTCGTAAAGATTGTCCAGGGTTACGAGTGCGCCGACGGGGCGCTCGGCATAGTTCGTGCGCTGGTTGACCAGCATCTGGTAAACCTGGCTGATGATGGTGCGGTTGCTGCCGCTGAGTTGGCGCAGAGTTGAACCCTGGAGCCGTAGGCCCGACATAATATCAATTGAGATCTCGATGTAGTGGGGCAGGTAAGGGTAAAAGCGCACGAACTCCGCCTCGTTCAGCTCCGACCAGCGGTTGGTGCGTTCAAGCTGGCAGGCCATGTTCAGCCGCCCCTGATGCTCGGCAAAGAGCAGCCCCAGAGCGTGTACGCCATCAGCGTTCTTCGCCAGCACGCGGCGGGTGGCGACTTCGCGGATGTCGGCGGGGGAGAGATCGACGCGGTGCTGGAAGCGATCCTGCACCTTGGCGAGCAGCACGCGCTTATCATCGCCAAGTGCCGAGGTCACTTCCTCAAGGCGTTCCTGGGCAGTCACAATCACCCAGGTCGGCGCAGCAAGCTGACCGGCCTTGATGCGGTTTTTGCTCTCCTTGCCAAACAACTCGACCACCGCACGCAGATCTTCCAGCCGATCCTGGCTGAAGGAGACATAGGCTCCAACTTCGTCAATCACAAAGGCCAAGGCTTTCCCGTCGCCCCGCCCGGCTCGGCTCATCAGCTCAAAGCAGCGCTCGACCAGCAGGCGCGGTGTGACCTCGACACGCTTGTCGGCGAGGCCGTGGGCGAATGATTCGGGCGTCGGGTAGGTGCGCGGATCCATCTGGTGCAGGATGACGCCGATGCGGTTCCAGACCTCGGCACCAGAACGACCGCGACCGAGCCATCCGTTCCTCGCGTTGCCAGTGGCATACTCCGTATCGAAGCGCTGCATAAACTCGTCAAGTCGGCCCTCGGCTTCTAGGCCAATCTCCAATTCGGCGATGTCAAAATCATCGGCGTAGCCGAGCTCGCGCAAAAGCACCCGGTACATATAGGGCGAGATGCTCAGGTTGCCTTGGCCCGACTGACCGCGATCCTTCTGTACGTCGAACAGCACCACCCGGTAGGCCATGCGGTGAATGATCGAGTCGACCAAAGCCGCAATGCGACCACCGGGGTCTTGCGACTGCACCTGGGCCTTGAACAGTTCGGCGGCGGGCTTGCCGCGCACGGTGCGGTTCGCCAACACATAGCCCAGAATCTTAGCGAACGACGACTTCCCGGAGCCGAAGAAGCCCGAAATCCAGACGCCGACACTCTCATCGAGATCTGACGGCCCACGGGCAATTGCGCCCAGCAGCGCGATGTATTGGTCGCGGATGCGGTCAGTGACGACATACTCGGTGAGTTCCTCGTAGACTGACGCCTCATCGGCCTGGTCAACCTGGATGATCTCCTCGATCTTGCGGCTGAGGTCGCGCTCAAGCAGAGCGTGGATGTGCATAGTTGTATCCTGATTGTTCACCACAGAGACACAGAGGCACAGAGATTAGATCAAAAAGGTTCGGCCTCTGTGTCTCGGTGTCTCGGTGGTTCAATTCCGTATGCTCACCACCGAGGCACAGAGGCACAGAGATTCTGATGTGCTTAGAGTACCATGCGTTTGATGCCATCCTTGAGGAGAGGTACATTGAAGTTTAGCAGCAAACCTGTACTGACGCCGCGCAACTTCATGTATGTCAACAGTTGGGCCATGTGAATTGGAAGCAAATGCTCGACGGTCTTCAGTTCGACAATCAGGCGCTCCTGCACAAGGAGGTCAATACGATAGCCACAGTCAAGTTGTACGGTCTTATAGACGACGGGCAAAGCAACCTGGCGATGGAAGACCAACCCTCGCTGGCCCAGTTCATAGCACAGACACGCCTCGTAAGCCGACTCGAGCAGCCCTGGCCCCAGGCCACGGTGAACCTCAATCGCAGCTCCGATAACCTGCTCGGTCAACGGATCACGCTGCTGGGACGGTGGTGTTGAAGGTAGCATACACGTTCACCGTCCCCAACATAAAAAAGGTTTGGCCTCTGTGGTTCCATTCCATGTGTTTACCACAGAGACACAGAGGCACAGAGCTTTGAACAAAAAAGGTTCGGCCTCTGTGTCTCTGTGCCTCTGTGGTTCAAATAGTGCCGTCCACCCCGTGGGCAATCGCATACGACTTGTTGGTGCGGCACTTCGCCAGCACCCGCTCCGGCCAGTAGCGCCGCGCCGTGTGCGACCAGTCATAATCGCCGCGCTCGATGGCCTGCCAGCACTTCTTTGGCTCGGCAGCCCAGGCGGGCATGAGCGTGTGGAGCGGGGCCAGATTGATCAGCACGCCGTCGTCAATGTCAGGCTGCCATCCGACCACCGCACCGCGCTCGCTGGTTCGCTCGATCACCTCGCGCACGAGGCGCACCAACTCCTCGGCGTCGGTCAGCCGGTCGGCGACCTCATCGCGCTCGCGCTCGACAGCCTTGCGGTCGCGACCGGGCGCGGCAGCAGCGCCTTGGGCCTGGAGCTCGCCAAGTCGCCCCCGCAGCGCATTGACCCGCCCTTGGAGGTAGCGGTTGCCAAGGATGAGCGGCAGGCTGTCAGCGGTGAGCCGTTCGTGGAAGAGCAGGAGGCTGAAGCTGCGCCGTGGCGATTGGAGCAGCCAGTAGACCGGGCGCTTGCGGTACTGGCGCGTGTGCTCTTTGTAGAACTCGCCGGTGAGGTAGGCGGCGAGCGCCTTGCCACCCGTCGCCGCGCTGATGAGGTGGCTGGCCGCCTCCTCGCCGACCATCAGTTCTAGGGTGCGCTCGATGCGGGCCACGAGGTCGTCGGGGTGGTTCGGCTCGATCAGGCCGAGGCCATCCTCGTCGGCGAGAGCGCGTAGCTGTGCGGCAAGCTCGGGGGCAAAGCGCCCACAGCCGATTGTGCCCGCCACGCCGGGCTTGAAGCGCCCAAGGGCCACGCCGAGGGCGTAACTGAGCCAGCGGCGGGCCAGAGCAGCCGGATCATCAACCACAGAGGCACTGAGGCTCAGAGATTCGGACTCATCATCTTCCGAGCGATTCGGCTCATCCTCATCCTCAAGACTCTGTGCCTCTGTGTCTCTGTGGTTTAACTCCGCCTCAATCGCCGCCCGATCTTCGCCCGCGATGCCGTAGAGCCGGTAGACCTCTTCGTCAATCTCGCGTTCAATGGCGGCGAGTTCGGTGTGGCGCTGGGCGGGGGTCTTTTGAACCACAGAGGCACAGAGACACAGAGATTCGGAATTTTGTTCTGTATCCTCCGGCCTCTGTGCCTCTGTGTCTCTGTGGTTCAGCCCTTGCCATGCTGGTGGCGCAACAAAGTCGTAGGTCGTCTCGCTTTCGGCGCTGTCCTCTTTTGCTAATGAGAGCGCTCGAACCACATGATCAGTAATAGTTTGATTAATATTGTCTGGTAAGGGAATTCTCTCAATATCCCCTCCTTGAAAATTGACAGAAGGGTTCAAAAGATCAAGAATCCAGGCGACCAATTTTGAGTTTAATACGCCAAGCATGGCATATGTAACGGTTCGATCTTTGAATATTATACCAGGCCCTCCTCGATCAAATACTCCGACCGGAGGCATCCACCGAAAGGAAATACCTTTTTGGCTGATCGATGAATAAACAAGAGCTTCTTTACAACAGTATATCTCATCTGTTAGGCGAGCAACTCTGTCTTCCCGGTAAAAAGATCTCGATCCACTATCCCATCTAATAAGAGTGTCCAGGTTTCCATACCATTTTCTGTAACCGCCACCTTTAGAGTAGACCAGCCAATTAGATCCAATACTTCTTTGACCTATTTCCCACCAGTAACGTAGGAAACGAAAATTATCAGAAGTGTTTCCAGGATTGGGGCGATCAGCCGCACTTCTAATATTAGGGTTAGAAACAAACAATTCTCGTACAACTGGCGTCATCCAATATATCCAAGGAGAGCCAGGAATAGCATCAAAATTTCTCTGGGCACAACGAAGCAAGTAGATATTATCTTGTGCGTCACAGGCATTCCTGATTAATTGCTTTAGCTTGGTGTGCTTCGCCTCCGGATTTCCCTCATGCACAATTCGGAAGTAAACAGCAATGCTATCATTGCGAATTCTAGACTTTGATTCATATCGCAATGAAAAAAAACAACAATCCACAAGCACATCGGCAAACGTTTTATAGCCTGTGTGAGCCAAGGTTTCTATTGAGACACTGTTCTTCATTAGTTGGCGCAATTCCTCAAAACTAGAGAGAAACATGAAGCTTAACGGTGTTATCATACCGAGCCGACCGCCTTCTATGAGCAGTTCTTGGCAGCGCAGAATAAAGGCAGAATAGAGATTCCGTTTACCATCGGTATACGATAGATCTAGAAACTTTTTGAGTTGGCCTTCAAAATCACGGCTATCCAAGTAGGGAGGGTTGGCGACCACAATATCGTAGCGACGGGCCAGCACATCAAGGAGCTTCAACCCCTGCTCGGCCCCCGCAACAAACGTGGTGGCATCGTCGCCGCGTTCAGCCTCCTGGCGGGCGAAGGTGTTGAGGGCGGCGCGCACCGCCACATCAAGATCGGTTGTACGGAATTGCCCTGCGTCTATGTCCTCATAACCGGGCAGGCTGAGCATGCCCTTCTCTGCCTTGCGGGCGCGGCTGGTGACGAAGAGCGAGCGCATATCGGCCTCTAGGCGCAGCAGCGAACCAAGCTCACCGGCCTGCTTCAGCCTCGGCCAAAGTGCCCGGATAGCTGCTTCTACCTCTGGACTCGTATGCCCCAGCGCATCAACAAACGCGCCCAAGCGGTTGCCGTTAAGCACCGTGACATCGGCGCAGACGAGGTTGCGCGGCGTCACCGTGGCCTTCGGGCTTAGCGCCTTGGCGCGCACATAGAGGCTGAGGGCGGACAGTTGCACGGCGCGTAGGTCAATATCAATGCCGAACAGGTTATTGGCGAGAATCGCGGCGGGGATGTCGTCGGCCTGTTCAACCGATGACCGCGCAGGCCAGCCGGACTCACCAGCGTGTTCCAGTTCCTCGCGGTACATCGCGGCGAAAAGATCAAACGCCTGGAGGCCAAAGTGCATTGTCCCGCAGGCCGGATCGAGCAGCGTCAGTTCGCGCACCGGCTTCAGCGGCGCGGCGGGGATTTCGCCAGCCAACGGCACGAGGTACGCCAGATCCGCGCCTAAGCGACTGTCGGGGTGCATCTGCATCCAGTGGCGACCGAGGGTATTCTCAACCAGGAAGCGCACAATCCAGCGCGGCGTGAAAAGCTGAGTCGCAGCGGGCAGATCCTCGCGGCGGATCTTCTGCTTCTGCTTATTCAGCCGCACAAAAACCGCGTCCTTCTCCTCCTCGTTAAAGTACTGATAGACCCAACCGATGGTCTCCTCATTCCCGACGGCCCATGCCTCACGCAACTCGGGGGCGTTGAGCATATCGAGCAGCA
>CAIRDL010001061.1 GCA_903877345.1 uncultured Oscillochloris sp.
AATGGCAAGCCCAAGGCGGGGCGGATGTACGGGGCGACGCGGCAACACGAAGGCGAGCACGTAAGCGCCTATCAACATCCCGACCGTAACAATGAGCCAGAGCCACCAGTCTTGGGCATTGGCGGCAGTGCCGGCGCTAACGAAATCCTGGACGCCGCCACTGGACGAGGAGGCGAATTGCATGCCGAAGAGGAGCAGATAGCCGAGCGTCACCAGACCGGGCCAGAGCGGCACGCGCCCCCTGCCTTGGTCGAATCCACTAGTGAGCAGCCACCAGATTGCGGTGGTGCAACTGATGGCCCCAGGGAACACCCACCAGTAGCGGTAGTCAATGGTGCGAATGACGGCCCCGAATTTGAGCATCGCCAAGAGCAGGGCGATCCCGGCACCGAAGGTCATGCCCCGCCAGAGCACCCAGAGCAACTCGTTGCCGGGATGTTCACTCGCGGGGGCGGTGCGGGCTTCGCTTAACCCCACAATGAAGCGGTAAAGCGTGAAGGGTACGACCATAATCATGTAGGCGGCGATGAAAATAGCGTTGCCCATCGTCGAGGCCACGCGGGTTGTCACATCACCAAGCCAGGGCAGCGGGTCAAGTCCGTAATGCTGAATGATGCCATAGCCCGCCACGGCGAAGCTGGTCGCGATGGAGATCGTGATGATCCGCTCGAGCTGGGCGCGGTGGCGCATGACCGCGACCATTGCCACGAAGATCAGAATATATGAGAGGTTGGTGTACGTGCCTTCGAGGCGCTGATAGCTGCCCCACAGACTCGTCGCCGGCACCACCGACGTGATGGTCGTGAGCAGGAAGACCAAGCTATAGAACAGAACCGAGATCGTCAGCGGGACAGCGGTGAGACGCCGCCAAAGGGACGGCGGCGGGTCGGCGTCACTTGGGCGCGGCCCCTCGTTTGCGGCGGCACTGTTGCCACGGGCGATCAGGCGATCAACGGCGCGAATCAGCACCGCCGTGATCGCCACGAGGGCCAGGGAGCGCAACACAGCGGCTTTATCCGGCTCGAAGTGCCGGGCCGAGTAGAGGTTGAAAAAGAGTGGAATGAGGGTCAGCGCAAGGAGCCAAGCGGCCTCAGCGACCCGCTCGCACCAGCGGCTAACGGCAGTTTCTCGATGCATAGCGCTTTCTTAGCCCAAGCTTGTCGGGGTTGTCGCGGGGCTTGGACGCTGCTGCGCCTTCCATGCCAGTGCTCGTTCGAGCATGACCTGGGCGTTGGCGCGGCTGTGTTCGTTCGGGGTGCCATCCAGCATGGCGGCCAATTCTTCAATGCGCTGGCTTGCCTCAAGCCGTTGCACCGCCGTGCGGGTGCGTTCGGCGGCGAAGGTTTTGCTGATGTGGTAGTGAACATCGGCGAAGGCGGCGACTTGGGGCAGATGCGTGATGCAAATCACCTGATGGTTGCCCGTGATCGCCCAGAGTTTCTGGCCGACCACCTGACCGGCGCGTCCGCCTACGCCAACGTCAATCTCATCGAAAATCAGCGTCGCCACGTCGTCCACCCGGGCAAGCACCGACTTGAGCGCCAGCAGCAGGCGGGCGCTTTCGCCACCGGAGGCGATGCGCGCCAACGGCTTGAGCGGTTCACCGGGGTTGGGCGAAATCAGAAACTCGATCTGGTCAATGCC
>CAIRDL010001062.1 GCA_903877345.1 uncultured Oscillochloris sp.
CGCCGCCCAGATCTGTCAGTTTGCGAACGCAAGAGCGGAATAATCGGCGTTTCTACCTCAATCTCTCGAACCGCCTTGGGAAATCAGCGAACGGTAAGTCTAAAATCGCACTACCGCAATTAGCGTCTAGTTCCCCGCACGTAGATGTTCGGCCAAGGGTGAAATTCAGTGAAGAAGCTGTCGTGGACGCTAGGCTGACCGGCAGCAGTGATCGTGCGGTAGACAATCACCTGCATCCCGCCGCGTGCGGTGTCACTCTGCCTGAAGTAGCCGCTCGGCTTCGTCGGGTCATTCACATAGACGGGCGTGGTCGGCGCGGCGGTGTACTTGATCACCCGGTGGGCGTAGGTCACTTGGCGACCCGTCGGCGCACCGTAAAGGGCGACGGTAAGCCGTTGGCGTGCGGTGTCCACATAGCTTTCCAGCAACAGCCAACCCCCGGTGTCATTGGTGAAGCGCATGTCGTTGGCGGGCGTGAAAATGGCGGCATCAAGCCCCGGCGGCTCACCCAGTTCTTCATACCAACCGATGCGAAAGGCGTGTTCGTGCCGCTCGTTAATCGGCAGGCCCGCAAAAAAGGCGGCCCGGAAGACGGTCGTCGAGACTTGACACAGGCCACCGCCCCACTCTTTTTGGGTGCGGTTCGCCACAATGGCAAGCCCCGGGACAAAGCCGTTGGCGGCGTTGACCGCGCCCAGTTGCGTGTTGAAGGAGAAACTGGCCCCCGGCGGAATGAGCACGCCAGTCATTCGGCGGGCACCGGCGCGAATGTTGGTGATGCGGTACGCCTCGGAACGAGCAAACGAACTGACGCCGCGCCCGACTTCGGCGGTAATGCCCAGCGTGGCGAGGTTTGCGGCGGTCACGGGCGGTGGCAGCGGCGTGAGCGGCAGGCTCAGCGTGCGTTGGGCGCTGGCGAGGGCGGTGCTGACGGCGGCGAGCGCTTGACTGGCGTCGAGGCCGCGCCCAGGTTGGCCGGGGACGGTAATCCGCAGCTTGCCCCGGTTCCAAGCAACCTGCGGCAGCGTACCTTCTTCGTGAACGGCGGCGGCAATCGGCACTAGCGCACTGCGGATGCCGGTGGGATCAAGATTGACGCTGTAAGTCGGTTCGCCATTGGCAGCGGTGACGCGGTGAACGCTCAGCCAACTAGCGATCTGTGCGGGCGTTAGCACCCAACGGCAGCCCTGCGGGTGCGCGCACGCTCCCGTCGTACCAGTGAGAATCACCGGGGCAGCGAGGAGGCGCTGCAATTGGGCGGCAACCGGGGCAATGGTCGCTTCGCGCAGACGCGGCACAAGGCGGCGCGTTCGCAACGCAATGGGCTGCCGCGTGAGGCTTTGGAGCGCGGCGGTGATGTCGGTGAGCGTCGCATCAACGAGGCTCTGCGTGCCCCAAACTTCGGGCGCAACGCTGACATAGGGGCCGACCAGACTGAGGCTCGCGTCTTGCGGTGGCAGTTCGACCGCGCTCGCCACTTGGCGCAGATACCGCTGAAGCACCGTCTGGTCAACCTCAAGATGCAACGGCAAATCGTAGCCTTGCTGCCAGACGGCGGCGGCGTGACGGAGATTGTCGGCGCGGGTGGCGTTGCGTCCCAGGGCGAAGGCTTCCGCCAGGGCTTCGTCAAGCTTCAGGTGAACGCCAAGTTCAGCGGGGGAAGGGAGCCAAGTGCGCTCACCGTACTGGAGTTCGATGGGGCTGTAGAGAAACGCACTATAGGTTTGCTCAACCGTGCGTTGCGCTTCCTCAAGCGTAAGCCCACCGACAGGAATGCCGCGCACGCTGATGTTCGGATAGATGCGCCGGGCAAGCTCACGTTCGGCAACAAGGATGGCGATGACGGCGATAAGCGCGACAGTGGTGAGCGTGACGAGCAACACCACGACCCAGGCAAAGAGTCTGCTACGGCGGCGGCGCGGCGGTAGCAAATCGCTCAGAGCCTCCTCCAAGGCTTGTTCGTGGCTTGAATGCGCCGAGCGTGCCAGACTGCACCTCTGGGGACTTCAGATTAGGGAAGCGGATCTTTTCAATTGTTCCGTCGTGACCCGTGCCGCGTGATCCGTGATCGGTCACGGCACGGCCTCGTCACGGATCACGCAGCACGGGTCAAGCGGTGACG
>CAIRDL010001063.1 GCA_903877345.1 uncultured Oscillochloris sp.
CACGGGCATTGATCCCACACACCCGTCCTTTCAAGATCCCGGCCCTAGCGATGGCTACGTCTACACCAACCCTCGCGGCGCGGGCAATTACTTGGGGGTGTGCAATCCGAATGCGGGCGACGGACGCTATGATCCGACGTTCCCTTGTAATGCGAAGCTGATTGGGGCGTATACTTTTGAAATGACGAGCGCGGTGCCAGACCCGCAGGGCCGTCCGAGCCCCCGCGATAACCACGGGCACGGAACTCACGTCGCGGGCACTGCCGCCGGGAATGTTGTAGTCGGTGCGACCCTCGCTGAGGTTCCGTTGGCTACGCTGGCAGGCATCGCGCCACACGCCAACCTGATTAGCTACGATGTGTGTGGCCTCCCGACTAGCAGTGAAAGCTGCCCGAGCGCCGCTATTCTTGCCGCGCTTGACCAAGCCCTTGCCGACGGGGTGGACATCATTAACTATTCGCTCGGTGGGGTTGCGCGTGACCCCTGGCAGAACCCTGAAGCCCAGGCGTTGTTACGGGCGACGGCGGCGGGCCATTTCGTCGCCGTCGCTGCCGGGAATAACGGCACCAACGGCGCGGGTACGCTCAGTGCGCCCGCCAATGCGCCTTGGGTAACGGCGGTTGGCGCTGTCACCGCTGGGCAACGGCCCGCCGGTACACCCGCCGATCAGCTTTACGAACAGAGTGCGCGTGGCCCCGACCTTTTCGTTCCTGATCTGCTCAAGCCTGATCTCGTCGCACCAGGGGTTGAGATTGTCGCTGCGGGCGCTGACGTCAACCCTGATGTCCATGATTACATGCTGCTCACTGGTACCTCGATGGCGACGCCCCATGTCAGCGGCCTAGCGGCCTTATTGCACCAGATACACCCCGATTGGAGTCCTGCTGCGCTACGGTCAGCCATGCAACTCACGGCTGCAGGCGTGTACGCGACGGATAGCAGCGCGGCATCGCTTTTCGCCCAAGGCGCTGGCCGTATTGCTGCGGTGCATGCTGCGATGGCGGGCTTTGTGCTTGATGAAGCTGCCGCCGCCTACTTCGCCGCTGATCCCGCAAAGGGCGGACGCCCGGCGGCGCTCAATCTGCCAAGCCTGACCGATAGCAGTTGTGTCGGGCGATGCAGCTTCACGCGCACGCTTCGCAGTACCTTTGGGGTCACTGTGACCTGGGATCTCAGCACGTATGGCGATGGCTTTACGCTGACGACCGAACCGGCGGGGGAACTGACGCTCCTGCCGGGGGCGACGGCGCTGATCACCGTGAGTGCGACCGTGACGCGGGTTGCGCCTGGCAGTTACGGGTACGGCAGCGTGCGCTTTGTCGCCCGTGACGGTCTCGCGCCTGCCGCAGCACTGCCGGTAGCCATCCCACTCACGAGTTCGACCTTGCCAGAGGCAATCGCTATTCAGGCTGCTTGGCCTACGGGCAGCACCACCGTACCGCTGCGGGCGGTTGCCATCACCACGCTCATCACCACCTCCTTTGGTTTGACGAAACTCCAACCCGAGGCGCTGGCCCTCGCCCCAGATCCCACGCCCGCTGACCGCAACGACCTCGCGGCGGGCGGTATCTATCGCCAACCTGTGACATTGCCCGTCGGCAATGTGCGTTTTCGCGTCCAACTTGCCGCAGCGACCGCTCGCAATGTGAAATTGAGCCTCTACGTTGACCAAGCGGGCGCAGGCTTCGACAGTTTTGGCCCTGAAGATCAACTGCTCTGCGAACAGCACTGGCCTAGTGAGGCGCAGGGCTGCGATCTGCTTGCGGCAGATCGTTGGCGCGGGCGCACAGAGCCGCTGACGGTGACGCTGTTGGTGCAAAACGTCACGGGTTCGGGCGTAGCCACCGACAGCCTCGAACTCTTGTGGGGTCTGGTGAATGCGCAGCCGAGCAGCGTGGCTGAAGATCTGACGGTGAGCGGGCCAACGACAGTGGCGGCGGGGCAACCGTTTGCGCTCACCGTTGCATGGCGCTTGCCCGGTGTCGCAACGGATGCGGTCTACATCGGTGTGCTTGGTCTGGGCAGTTCACCCGCCGCGCCCAGCGACTTAGGCACAACTATGATCACCCTGGTGGTCAAGGTTGAGCGTTGTTTCTTGCCTGCTGTTGGGGTAGTGCGCTTTTAGATTGCAGATTTTAGATTGCAGATTTGTTGCAACCGGGTGCGCTGCCTTTGCTCAAGCCCTCAAGTACCTGCGAACCATGCCTAAGGCATGTTTCAAACCAACTTGACAGTCTAGCAAGCTCACGCAAAGCCGCAAAGCCGCAAAGCCGCAAAGCCACAAAGCCACAA
>CAIRDL010001064.1 GCA_903877345.1 uncultured Oscillochloris sp.
AGCGAATAATCGGTCAGCACGCCAAGAAAGCGACACCCGTGTAAAGCTTTACATCCGACCAGCGAATAATTCGTCAGCACGCCAAGAAAGCGACACCTGTGTAAAGCTTTACATCCGACCAGCGAATAATCGGTCAGCACGCCAAGAAAGCGACACCCGTGTAAAGCTTTACATCCGACCAGCGAATAATTCGTCAGCACGCCAAGAACACGACATCCGTGTAAAGCTTTACATCCAACCAGGAAATAACCTGTCAGTACGCCAAGAACACGACATCCGTGTAAAGCTTTACATCCAACCAGGAAATAACCCGTCAGTACGCCAAGAACACGACATCCGTGTAAAGCTTTACATCCGACCACGGAATAACCTGTCAGCAAGCTGAAAAGATACCATTCGTGTAACGTCTTTACAAGAGGACAACGAAGAACCTATGAACAAACCAAGAGAATGAAATAGAAAAATAATACGTAAAAAGATATAAAAATGGTTTAATATTGATGTGTTATGTATCTATCTTTTGAGACCGACGGCCCAACAGTGCTTTGCAGCGGACGCCGCTGGCGCGGCCCCTGACCTGGGCGCGATTTTGGGGCGTGGTGGCGCACCGTCGCTCGTGCCGGTCGGTGGAGGTCGCCAGCGCCGCCGCTGAAAGCGGGCGATCGGCATTATTGTGTGTGTGATCAACTTCCGATAACGAGCCTCACCAAGCTGGAGCGACCCTTGGGGTGAAGCTAGAAAACTATCCCGGTCGGGTACCGCCTAGACGACCTTTGCACCCAGAGAACCCGCGCCTTCCGCCGTCGGGCAACCTTCACAACCCCACTAGGATTGCTCTCCCACTGTAGGCGTGGGCAGAACGCTGCCCCACCACCGTGCCGCCTACAGGCCGAGAATGCGCTTCAATTCGTCGAGGGCCGCCTGCTCCTCACGGCTCACCAAGGTGCCACCGAGGCCCAGAAAGCCGCCCTCTTTGGTCGCCTTCGCCACCCGCTCGCTGACATCATAGATCCACTGCTTGATCACGGGAGCGCCGGCACCCATCTTGGCGTCGATCAGAACGATGGCCGCTTCCAGCGCGGGAAGCATGCGACCCTGCTGATCCGGGTGGTTGCTGATCAATTCCATCTGCGCCGCCTCCATCGGGTCACCGCCCTCGCTTGGCAACGCAGCGAAGAGTTCCTTCAGGATCGGGTGCGCCCCCGCGTCCTGCGTGAGCGCCGCCACCGCCTGTATCACCACGAGCCCCTCCTTGATCGTGCCGACCAGCCCACTGGGGCTGGCGAGCAGCACATACAGCGCGGCGCTCAGCGGGGCGGTCTTGATCTGTGTCCACTCCGCGAGTGTAAAATCGTCTCGCATCGCCATACGTACCTCCTGGTGTCCCACACCGTAGCAGCGGTGAGGGAGCGGCTCGTCATGACACACACCAGCGTGCGTCGCCACCACGCATCCCTGCAAGGGCACCGTAGGAGAACCGCCCTACGGTGCGCCAGATTCTCACCACACCTTACTTGCCAGAGCGCGCATCACGGCTCGTGGGTCGGAAGTTCTTGTGCGGTTAATGCACCGACGGCTGTCTCTACGGTACGCAACAGCGCGTCAATTTCCATCTGGAGGTCACTACGCAGGGCAGCGTCGAGGTCGCCCACTTTGGGCGTGGCACGGTCGAGTCCTGCCCGTGCCTGTTGGAGTGCTTGCTGGAGCGACGTGAACCAACGTGGGCGCGGTGCGAGCGTGGGTGCGGCACTGCGTTGCATGTGGGCCACGAGGCGTGCCACCGTGGCCTGCTCAACTGCTGACGTCAGCGCTGGGGGAGCAGACGCGGTGCTGGCATCAGGCACGCCTGATGCCGTTGGCGCACGGGAGGCAAGCTGCCGAATGACTCGATCAACTTGATCCGGGGCAAGCCCGCCCTCGCGCATCGCCGTATGGAGTGGGCGAAGTTGGAACTCCGAAGCTCGCAGGCGTGCGAGCGTGCGCTGCTGTTCGGGCGTAAACGTGATCAGCCGCATGAGCTGTTTCCGTCGGCTCTCGCTTACCCGAACACGGCGTTCGATCACCTCCCAGGGCGCGTCGGACATCAACTGGCGCATCCGCTCGAGCGTCCAAGCCCGCTCCATATCGCAGAAATCTACCCGATCCTCGTTTTCGCTGAACTGAATAGTGACGCGATCCTCCAGACTCGGCGGGTCGATAATGAGCGCATCAAGGGTGGGCATCCCGACCAACGTGGCCGCTGTCCAGCGCCGATGCCCGACCACAATGAGATAGCGGGCGGCAGGGTAACGCGCACTCAGACCCTCAGCGACCACGATAGGATGGATCTGCCGCTCGCGCAGCGATTCGCCAAGCGCCAACATGGCATCGATCTGCGGTCGCTCAGTCTCGTTCCATACCCCTGCCGGGCACAATTCCTCCGGTAAGAGCAGCAGGCGGGGCTGACGTAGCTCTGGGCGCAATTCTGGGGCGATCTGCTCCACCGGGATGGCTTGAACAGTCCGGCCTTGGGCAAGCGCCTCAATGACCGAGGCACCCAAAAAATGCGCCCGTGCCGCTTCTTCAGCCGAACGGGCTGACACCTGCGGTTGGACAACCTGTTGGGCGCGGCGCTCCTTGAGAAGGGCAGCGCGCTTATCGGCGGCACTGGGCATCAGTTCCCTCCATCCAGGATGAGCAGTTCATCAGCAAGTTGGCGAAAGAGGCCACGCACTTCACCCGCGTCGGCACCGGGGTAGCGAAAGACGCTCTGCTGAAAACCCGCCGACTCGCGGATAGCAGCACGTACAGGGATGATCGTCTGGAGCAGTTGACGCCCGTACGCTGTGCGGAGTTCTTCATCATAGACCAAATCCACGGCGCTCCGTGGGGCGTAACGATTACGGAGGATGCTTACGAGCGGCAGTGCTGGGTTGACCTGTTGGGCGTAGGTGACCGACTGGCTCAAATCACTGAGCGCCTGGAGCACCAGACTTTCAGGCTGGATCGGCGCAACACACCGAGTCGCTGCGGCAAGCGCGGTCGCCAGGATGGGGCTACGTGCTGGCGGTAGATCGCAGATGATCGTATCGTAGCGGGCACCCTGCCGCGCTAACTGGGTGATGGCGCTGCGTAGCGCGAAAAGGCCATTGTTGGGAGCGCTCGCGAGCGCCATCGGCAGGCCGGCCATCTCAGGGTTTGCTGGCACGATCCCCACGCCCCACTCCGTGTCAATGGTGCTCTCCGCCAGTGGACGCCCACGGATCATGCCAAGCACGCTATCCTCTGGGCGGGTCTGATGAGGGTTGACCCCAAGCCAGTGACTCGCATGACCTTGTGCGTCGAGATCGATGAGCAATACCTGACGCCCACGGATTTGGAGCGCGACCGCTAAATTTACCGCGACGGAGCTTTTTCCGGTACCCCCTTTTTCAAGGGAGATGGCGTAGACGAGCATGCGACTTCCTTACTGGGGATCTCCATGAGCGCCGGTACAGCCCGACGAGCACAATTCCCGCAACAAGCATAATTGACGCTTTACGGCATTCTGCTGCTAGATTCGCCAGGGGGGTACCGTGTGCCCCTCCCACCATCAGCAAATGAACGGAATTGACGCTTTACGGCATTCTGCTGCCAAATTCGCCAGGGGGTACCGTGTGCCCCCTCCCTCCACCAGCAAATGAACGGAATTGATGCTTTCCCGCATTCTGCTGCCAGATTCGCCAGGGGGTACACTGTGCCCCCTCCCTCCACCAGCAAATGA
>CAIRDL010001065.1 GCA_903877345.1 uncultured Oscillochloris sp.
AGCTGCTCAAGCGGGGCGCTTCCTCCCACGGCGGTTCCTAAGCCTGTCGAAGGAAAAGCTCGTGGGCTTCCCGCCCTGAAGGGTAAACATCCGTGAGCAATCAGCGGTCAGCCGTCAATGGTCAGCCGTCATTGGCCCGTCTCCAGAACAGCCCCGGAGGGCAGTACCAGATTCTTGGGCCAAGTGGTAGCCTTGTCATAGCGCACTCCGGTGAGCACGAGGCCGCTAAATGGCCCCCCGGCCCCTGCCCCACTCTGGCTTGCCGGCGGTGCCGAGGCGGCACCGAGGCCGGCCCGCTGGAGCCGCGCCCCCGAGAAGATCACCCGCACGCCGAACAGGGTACCGACGAAACTGGCACCCTCGATCCGGGCACCGGCTAGGTTCGTGCGGGCGATGGTGGCCTTGTCAAAGCTACTCTCGCGCAAATCGGCACCGGAGAGCTTGGTCTCATCGAGGGTCGCGCCGACCAGGATGGCCCCCCGCAGATTGGTACCCGACAGATCCGTATTGCTCAAATTCGCGCCGGTGAGGTCAACTTCCCGCAGGTCGGCCCCCTGGAAGTTGGCACCGGAGCGCGCGGTCGCGTCGCCGAGGATACTTCCAGCCATATTGGCCCCGAAAAGGTGCGCGCCCCGCAGGTTGGAGCCGAGCAACCGCACCCCGCTGAGGTTCACGCCCTCAAGATTGGCATTGACCAGCCTGGCGTGTTCCAGCGCCACCGCCGTAAGCGTCGTCTCGCGCAGGTCGAGACCGGTGAGGTTGGCCCCAGTGAGTTTAGCTGCGCCAAAGTCGGCCTTGGCGAGCTTTGCGCCGATCAGGCTCACCCCAGTGAGGTTGGCCCCCTTCAGGTTGGCCCCTCGGAGATCCGCACCGATCAGCAGCGCACCAGTGAGATTCGCCCCGGCCAAGTCAGCCTCGCGGAGATCGGCCATGCTCAGGTCAACCCCAGCCAGCGTGACGCCGTTGAGGTGTGCGCCCACGAGGTTGACCCCCATCAGGTTGGCATCCTGTAGGTTAACCTTCACACAGTCCGGCGGACAGCCTAGCGGCAACTGGAACTGAGCCAAGCAGCCGTTAAGCAGCAGTAGGCCCACGATCAGTGCCAGGGGACGCACGAGCCTGGAGAGCATAGTGCCTTGCTTTCTAAGGCAGATTTTAGATTTTAGATTGCGGATTTGCCGCAACAGGACGCAGTGCATGTACCCACACACCACATGCTCCTTGCGACTTTGCGGCTTTGCGTCAGATCGCTAGACGGTAAGACAAGGTTCGTAGGAGCTTTACAGTTTGCGTAGCTCGTAGTAGTGGCTTCAGCCACGTTACAAAGCCTTGCACGGGGCTAAAGCCCCTACTACGAACTGTCAAGCTAAAACCGCCGCTTCTGAAACCTTGTCTAAAGCTGGCTTGAAACCCGTCTAAGGAGCGAGCGCTTGGAGGAGCGTCGTCGCCGCTGCACTGAGCACCGCGACACTCGGGGGGAAGTAGCCGCTCTCCTGGCTCGTCGCCGTCGCGTTTTGCAGTGCGAATGTGATGAAGGCTGCAACCTGCGGCTTGCGGCGCAGAAGGTCGGCGTCGCTATAGATGGTGATCGGCTGGGAGAGAAGGTAGCGGCCAGCCTCGACATGCTCGTAGCTAGGCGCAACGCCCGCAACCTTGATCGTCTGGAGTTGATCACTATGTTGCCGCAACGTGGCATAGTTCAGAAAGCCAATGCCAAGCGGGTTATTGGCCAGCGCCTCGGCCAGCGCATTCAGATCCGCATTCACGACCGTATTACGCGCCCCATCCAGTTCTGCCGCGCTGAGATCAAGCATGTGCGCGAAGAAGCTGCGCGTGATCGAGCCGTTAGCCGGAATAAAGCGCTGGATGGGCCGCCGTGGCCAGTGCGGATTAATATCGGACCAGTTGTTGGCCGTAAAAATTTGGCGCAGTTCTTCAAGCGTCGCATTGGTGACAAAGTCGTTACTCGGGTGTACCACCACCACGACCGCGTCCGTCCCAATACGGAAGCCCACCGGGGTACGCCGCAGCACAGCGCAAGCTGCACGCTCCTCATCGCTGATCAGTTGGTTGGTGTTGACAATATCTACAGTGCCGCCCTTGCACAGCCGCTCAAAACTAGGGCCGGTATCTGCAACCTCGTTGGTAATGCCGTCGGGAAAGCCTGCCGCGCTGAACTTGTCGGCGATGGCCTGCGTAAGCGGCTTGACGGTCGCGCTACCTACGATGCTGATCGCCCCCCGTTGCTGCGCGGGGACAACCGGCCCTAGCTCGACTCCACCGACCATTGTGGCCTTGGCTGCGACCGGCAAGGTGAGGGGAAAGCCGAGCAGCGTCTCAAGGGTTTCCTTGCTATCTGGGGTCCAAAGCACCGTGTCATCAAAACGCACGCCTTTGAGCCTAGCATTCTGGATCACCTTGCTGATCTCGCGCTCATTCAGCGCCGCGAGCAGCGGATCCATCAGCACATCAAGATCCGTGATCTCGCTTTCGAGGAAGCGCATGCCGCTGATGTTGGCATTACGCAGGTCGGCCCCATCGAAATTGGCCCCAATGGCGGTGGCCCCGCTCAGGTTGGCTGCACTGAAGTTGGCCGAGGCCACGACACTACCGATCAGCGTTGCGCCGGCAAGGCTGGCCCCGGTGAGGTCAGCCCCCGTCAGATCAGCCAGATTGAGCCAAGCCCCGCTGAGGTCAGTCTTACGCAGATTGGCCCCGCTCAGATTCGCCCCGCTCAGATTCGCCCCGCTCAGATTGGCCCCCTCAAGGTTCGCGCTGGTCAGATTGGCACCCTTGAGTTCAACCCCGGACAGATCGGTGCCAGCCAGTTGAACCGCTGTCATCAGCGCGTCGTTCAGCAGCAACCCGTGTAGGCTTGTGGCCCCGCGCAGATCAACTTTGGTCAAGTTGGTTCCACTCAGGTTGGCCCCACTCAGGTTGGCCCCACTCAGGTTGACACCCCGCAGATCAGAGCCGCTGAAATCTGCGCCAACCAACACCGTCCTGCTGAGGTCGGCATTCAGCAGCGTGGCCTCGGTGACGGTAGCCCCCGCAAGATCCGCACCGGACAGCGTGGCACGCTCCAGCGCGGCATTGGTGAGGCGTGCCTCCACCAAGTTGGCGTTGCTCAGATTCACCCCATTCAGCGTGCTTCCCGCCAAGTTGGCGTCCATACAATTGGGCGCACAGCGAGCTGGATTGAGCGACAGTATCATGAACACGCCGAAACCGCCGCCAACAATGAACAGCAGTTGAACCAAGCGCCAAAATATCAGCCGCATGAATTTCTATTGACCGCGTACGGGCCTAAACCCTAAAGCAAACCCTAAGGCGCTTGCTGCACCTATCGCAGCGATGGTACCATACACGCGCCTTAAAAGCGCCTTGTGCCGCAGCTTCAGTGAGGCGTTTTTGAGGCGATCAGCCTGTATACTGGAGGCGGGACGAAGCGCGCACCGAGGGCGACATGTTTGTTGAATTGCTTGTTAAAGCCATCAATGCAGTCAGCATGGTAGGTTGGACCCTCTTTGGTGTCTTAACGCTCTTTACCTGCCTGCGTCTGCTTTTTCAGCGCGGCCCGAAAAAGGCGCTGCGCTTTTTGATCTCGCTGCCCGTGCTGATCACTGCCGTGCTGTTGTTTATGTTCAGCGGGCTGAGCTTCGCGCTGGTGTTCATCTCGCCCGAGAAAATCGCCGTGGTGCCGTCGCTACTCGCGCCACGCGGTATCAGGCCCCAGGCGCTCAGCCCAGGCTTTCATCTGATTGTACCCTTCGTCGAGTCGGCCATTGAGTATCCATCCTACTGGCAGACCTACACAATGTCGGGTGAATCCGAGGGTGACGAAACCGCCGATGATACCTTGATCCGCGCCCGCACTAGCGATGGGCAGGAGATTATGATCTCCTGCTCGATCATCTTTCGACTCGACCCCACTCAGGTCGTGCTGGTGCATGTGGACTGGCAGGATCGCTACCGCGATGCTTTTATCCGCACGGTAGTGCGCGGCGCGGTACGCACGCAGGTCTCCCAGTTTACCGTTGAAGAGATCAACAGTTCGGCCCGCGCCAAGCTTGAGCTTCTGCTCAACCAACTGCTCAGCGACCAGTTAAGCAAGAAGGGCTTTATCCTCGACCAGTTTGTCCTGCGGGACGTAACTTTCTCGGCTGAGTTTGCCCAGGCGATTGAGCGCAAGCAGGTGGCGCTCCAGCGCCAGATCGAGAGCCAGTACGAGGCCGAGCAAATGCGGCTACTGGCGGGAGGGCGTGGTGACGCGCTGCTGACCGAAGCCAGGGCGCAGGCGCGTGCCCTCGAAGTCGTAGGTCAGGCACTGGCAACCAACTCGCAGTTGCTAGACTACTATTACGTTGACCGGCTGGCACCCAATATCCAGGTCATGCTGCTTCCCGCCGGCAACCAGTTTATTTTGCCGCTCCCGCAGCTCTCGGCGACCAACTCGCTCTCGGCAACCAACCCACTCTCGGCAACCAACCCGCTCTCGGCAACCACTTTGCTGATGAACACGGACATCCTTCCCACGCAACTCGCGTTGCCCACACCACCCGCGCTCCTTCGTAATCTGCCTGCTCAACGGTAAAGGAGAACCCATGTCGCTCTTTCTCTTTGGCTCACTCATGGTCGCTATCGGGGTCATCTCAGGCGTCTACCTCGGGAACTACCTGACCGAGCGCGAGACGCGCAAGGAGCAGGCCGCCAAGGCCGCCAAGGCGGCTCAGCCCGCCGAGGTGACGCCGCCCCAACCCACCGAGAAGCGCCGCCTTTGGATCTTCCCCGCCAAGCAGCCCGATCAGGCGCTCCAGTTCCAGACGTGGGCCAGCGCCAATCTCCAGAACGCTGAGCTACGCACCTGGATCGTCGGCCTGTCGAAAGAGCAGATCCACGCCTTGGCCGAGCAACTGGCAGCCTTCTGTAGCAGCTTGGGCTTCAATCTGGACTGGCTTACGGGCGAGCGCCTCGTCGGCAACCCCGAGCTTGAGCCGATGGCCGCAATGATCATCGAGCACTACTGCACCGCCTGTTTTCAGGCTACGACCGTCCAGAGCGATTTCCAACAGTTCAAGCAGGCGCTCGAGCTGGTTGACCAGCCCTTCAGCCGCGAGCACAAACCGCTGACGCTGAAGGTCTATGCGGAACTGGTGGGGCGCAATGTGGTTCCGCCAATGTCGCCCGACCTGATGGTGGCCGGTGAGCAAGAGCGTCAGGTGCAGATCGCCCAAGCGCTGAAAGAGGTCGCGACAAACAAATGGATGACGTTTATGACTGCGTTCGCGGCGGCGACGCAGGTTGATGGTCCGGCGAAGCCGAAGGCCGACTGGATCGGCACTCTACGCCGCCCCTTCCGCCCACGCGAGGCCGTAGCTCCGGTGGCTACCGAGGCCGCGACCGCCAGCGATTCGGGCGCTTAGGCATGGTTCTTAGGTGAGCACGGTGGGTGGGGCGGCGTCCTTGCTGGCTTCGACACGCTCAGCCAGCGAGGACGCCGCTGACGAGAACGCCGCCTGACGAGGACGCTGCCTGAGCTTGTCGAAGCCAGCATCCGGCTTCTGGTTCATAACCCGTGATCCGTGATCGGTCAGGGCGCTGCCCAGTCACGGATCATCCCTCATCCCTCATCCCTCATCTCTCACCCCTCACCCCTACGAAGCGGCAAACGTCTGCTCGATGGCACGCATAAAGAGCGTGGCCGGCGAGACCTGTTCGGTCAGCATCCAGACTGTTCCACCTGCTGGCCGCTGCTCAGCGTCATCTAGCTCAATGCGAACCAGCCCGGTGCTCAGATCAATGGTAGCCACTCTGGCCGCTAGGGTGGGCGCAGCTGTGCCGCCTCGCTGTGTAATGGCCGGTTGAAATGACGCACGCTGGCCGAGTTTCAGGCGTGTGGCCGCCACCAGATCAACGCTGACCCGGTAGGCTCCGTCGGTCGCTGGCCCGACCGCTGGGGCTTGGACATAGAGCGGCACCTGCCCGAGGAAGAGCCAGGCCAACCAGAGGGCGGCGATGATCAGGCCGGAGATCGCCCCGGCCAGCGCTAACCGCCCGCCGTCGGCAGCAAGATAGCGGGTGGTACGCTCGAATGGCTCACGCATCGGCAATTCCTTCGTTTAGGGGTGGGCAATCAGGATCAGCGTTGGGGCGCGGGTGAGCACACAGGTCATCATCGCCCGCAGGTTGGTCGCATCAACTGCAGCGAGGCTCTCGTCGAGGATCAGGACGTGGGCCTGCTGGAGCA
>CAIRDL010001066.1 GCA_903877345.1 uncultured Oscillochloris sp.
CTGGTCAACGCGCAGTTCGGCGGTCTCGACCAAGCGGCCATCAGCCGCGACGAGATTGCCCTCCGCCAAAAGCAGCACATCGCCGGGCACCACCGCCTCGCGCAGAATTTCCTGGGCGATGCCGTCGCGCAGCACACGGGCCTGGGCGGGCAACAAGGCGCGCAACGCAGCGGCGGCGCGTTCGGCCTTGTACTCTTGCCAAAAACTAAACAACCCATTGATCAGATTGACCGTCCAAATCGCCGCGCCGAGCTGCGGCATTTGGGCCAGAAAACCGATCAGGCCACCGGCCCAGAGCAGCAGCGCCATCAGGTGCGTGAATTGTTCGAGCAACGTCTGGAGAAGCGGTTTACGTTTGGCCGTCTGGAGCGTGTTCGGCCCATAGCGACGCAGACGCGCTGCCGCCTCGGCGCTCGTCAGGCCACCCGCGCCCGTCCCCAAGGCCGTATAAACCTCGGGGATCGAGCGTTGGGGCAAAGCACTCCAGTCTTGATCAGGCGTGGTGGGCGTGTCCAGCGGTGTTGGCATAAGTTAAGCGGTGATATGCGTCTTTCGGCCTTGGACAGCGGCTATGGCAGCGCTATGGGTACGACTGTGCAGTACCAGCACCGGCACATGGGTGCCGTGCAGCACCCGGTCGGTTGCGCTGCCCAACGCAAAGTGGTGCAGCCCACTCTGCCCGTGCGAAGTCATGATGATCAAATCCGCCGCGTGCTGCTCAGCCTCGTGGCAAATCGTCTCGCCGACCATGCCCTCGCCGATCACCGTCTGCATGGGGATATGCTGGTGATCAGGCACATAGATATCCAGTTCGTGGAGTAACTGCTCGCGCAGGGCACTCTTCGCCGCCGGGCCTGGCTGCGGCATGATGCTGGGATCAAGGCCGATCTGCGGCGTCAGCACCGTGAGCAGCACCAGAGTCGAACCGGAGCGCTCGGCGAGGTTGAAGGCCAGCGGCAGCGCTTCACGGGCGAGGGGCGAGCCGTCAAGTGGCACCATAATCCGTTGGAGCGCGGGTTGTTCGGGCGCGGGGCTGCGAACCGCCAACACCGGAACAGCCGTGAGCCGCATGACACTGTGGGCCACGCTGCCGATCAGCCAGCGTCCGAGGCCACCGCGCCCGTGGGTGCCCATCACAATCATGTTGGCGGCGCAGCGCTCGGCAACCGCAACAATCGCATCCACCGGCGTACCGTAGACCACCTCCGTCTGCACCTGTAGCCCCTCGGCGCGCAGCTTTGCGGCTGCCTGTTCAAGATAAGCATCGGCGTGAAGCTGGAGCGCCCACGGCGAATTCGGCGAGACCGTACCTGTCGGCGTTGTAATCTTGGTGAGCCGTTCGCGCTCGACCACGAAATCCTGGCGGTCGCCCTGCGTCACCACATGGAGTAAACGCACCTCAGCTTGCTGCAATCTGCTGAATAAATCGGCATACGGCAAAGCCAAAGCGGAAAGGTCGGAACCATCAAGCGGAACGAGAATCGTCTTCACGACAACACTCCTTCAGCGCGACTGACGCAGCAAGGCTCGCACCTCATCGTCACTCGTCTGAGTAAAGTCCTCGTACCAAAAACCAAGCGCACTGAGGCGCTCAGGCTGGACAACCGCGACCAGCGCATCTACCTGGCCGCGCAGGCGCTCCACCGTAGCGCGGGCGGCGACGGGCACAGCAACAATGACGCCCGCAGGCTGGTGAATGCGAATGGCGGCGATAGCGGCCTGCATCGTCGTGCCGGTTGCCAACCCATCATCAACCAGAATCACCGTTCGCCCGTGCAGATCCGGGGCATGCCGTCCCGCCCGATACAGTTGCGACCGGCGGAGCAACTCACGGCCCTCGGTGGCAGCAACGGCGGCCAATTCGTCCGCTGTCAGCGCAAGATCCCTGAGCACGGTGTCGTTCAGCACCAGCACATCGCCCTCGGCAATTGCGCCCATCGCCAACTCAGGCTGGTGGGGCACGCCAAGTTTGCGTACCAGCACCAAGTCGAGCGGTGCGCCCAGAGCTTGCGCTACCTCGAAAGCCACGGGTACACCCCCGCGAGGCAAGGCCAACACCACCATGTCTGGGCGACCGGCATAGGACGTCAGCTGCGCCGCGAGGGCTTGGCCCGCCGCAGTTCGGTCAGCAAAACGCGGGGCCGGACGAGTGAATGACCAGACCAGAGGGGTTAGCCAAAACACTGCCCACCTCCTTCCTCACAGCACGGGCCTCGCTGTGCGAACATCATGATGGTTCTCCTTTGAACCACCGAGAAGCGAAGGAAGAGAGCCGTGCGGTTGAGGGGAATGCCAGGGGGAGAAGTCGGCCAGTGTGGCGATGACCTGCGCTCGGTGGCGAACTAGCTGCGCCATTGTCTGCGTAGCCTATAGCAAGACGAGTGCCAGATCCAGGGCAACCTGCTCTACCCGGTGTAATCGTTTCGCTACGGTCGCAACGGGCGCACGTAGCCGACCCTATCTATTATTAACTATTCTGCATAACAACTTGACAATCGCCATTGCTGCGGTACCATGCTGCTAATCCAATGTTGCGAAGCTGAGAGGAGACACGTATGGCTACCACCCTTGAGCAACGGGCGGAACCCGTCGCCCAGACCTTTGACCGCACGGCGCTAAAGGTCAACCAAGCGGCGATTATCGCGCTGCTCATCGTCGCCTTTATCACCAATTTCGCTTGGCTGGTCGTCTTTGTCGCCGCCGTGATGGTGCTAGGCACCTTCAGCCCCCAGTTGGCCCTCTTCCAACGGTTGTACCGTGACCTGTTGCGCCCGGCGGGGCTGTTGCGCCCCGACCTTCATGTTGAGGATGCGGCACCCCATCGCTTTGCCCAGGGCTTTGGCGGGGCGGTGCTGTGTGCTGCCAGTCTCGCCCTCTTCACGGGGTTTAGCACGTTCGGCTTGGCGCTGGTGCTGCTCGTGATCGTGCTCGCGGTGATCAACCTAGCCTTCGGCTTCTGCGCGGGCTGCTTCGTCTATCTTCAGCTTAGTCGGCTGCGACGGGCGAGGTAAGCCAATGCTGGAACGCTTGCTCATCCTCGCCCTCGTTGCCACCGCCATCATCAGCGCCTGGGCCTTCCTGCGCGAACGGCAGCGGCGGCGGCTCCACAGCCTCGTCGCAACCCGCCCCTTCGCTGGTCTCGTCCCGTTTGGTCGTGCGGCAGTCGTGGCCCTCACGCTGCCCACCTGCGTCGAGTGTCGGACGCGGCAAACGCCCGCCATCGAGCGGCTCCGCACGCGCCTCGGGGCCAGCATCCACATCGTCACCCTCTCGGCAGAAACTCACGCCGCCCTCGTCACGCAGCTTGGCGTCCTGACGGTACCCACGACCGTCGTCCTCGACTCTACCGGAACGGTGCGCTTCCTGAACCAGGGCTTCACCGACGAGACGCGGCTTACTCAGCAGATCGCCGCCGTCTAAGCCTTGGCGTTGCCCCAGGCGTTTCAAGGTGGCGAGCCTTTAGGCCGCTCTATCCGACGAAAGCCTTGACGCCACGCGACAACCTCAATCGCAGAGAACTTCTTCAAGCCGGGAGCTTCAGCCCCCGGCTTAAACGACTTGGAAAGGATTGCTAAAGGCGCGAGCGCCCCCTCCCCAGGGCTGATGCAAAGTCGCGCCATCCCTCACCCCCTGCCCCTGGTATCATGAGGCTGGGCGGGGAGATTCGGTAGCCCCCTGGGGGTACAACCCCGACGGAGAGATAGATCCTCCGCCCACACGCCTTACACTGCAGTGGTAGTACGTCAGTCGCATGGCAACGCAGGCCGAACCAGAGACCGTATAGCAATCCTACACAGGTTATGAAAAGGAGTCGAGCCTTTAGGCGGCCCTATCCGGCTAACGCCTCGACTCCACGCAACAACCCCAACAGGATTGCTATATGAGCCCCCGGAGGCCACGAGCCTGAGGTGAGCGAGATCCAAACTGCCGGCCCCACGGAGAGAATGCAGGGCTACGAGCCCGGATACCAGGTAGTGGGGGAACGGTCGGCATGGCGGTTCCAGAACGCTGACACGCATGTGACACCGATGAGTCATGGAGGACAGCGCCATGACGTGTTTCCTGGGTGTGGATGTGGGCAAGACGACCCTCGTCGCCGCCATCTGGCAGGACGGAACCGGCACGGTAGTGGGGTCTTTTCCCAACACGGAGGAGGGGTTCGCGGCCCTCGCCACCGCCCTGCCTCCGCGAACCTCCGTGCGGCTGGTGCTGGAACCGACGGGGGGCTATGAACTGGCGCTGGCAACCTAGGCGCAAACGCAGGGGTGGGCGGTTTGTCGGCCCAACCCGCGCCAGGTGCGGGACTGGGCCAAGGGGGTTTATCTGTTGATGGCGCAACTGTTGTATGGCAGCGGGCTGCGGCTGATGGAGTGTCTGCGACTGCGGGTGAAGGATATCGATCAGGCACAGCACCAGATTACGGTGCGCGATGGGAAGGGGTTGAAGGATCGGGTCACGATGCTGCCAAATAGGTTGGTGGCACCGCTGGATCAGCATCTCCTTACGGTGCGCCAACTCCATCAGTCTGATCTGAAGGCTGGCTATGGGGCAGTGCCGCTGCCCTATGCGTTGGCCGAAAAGTATCCCAATGCGGCCCGCGAGTGGGGGTGGCAGTTTGTCTTTCCAGCACCGCAACGCTCGTCTGACCCGCGTTCTGGGGTATTGGCCCGCCACCATCTTGGGCCGAGTGCGCTACAAAAGGCGGTGCGCCGGGCGGTGGTGGCTTCGGCGATTACGAAGCCGGCGGGTTGCCATACGTTCCGCCATAGTTTCGCAACCCATCTGTTGGAGGATGGCTATGATATTCGGACGGTGCAGGAGTTGCTTGGCCATACGGATGTGCAGACGACGATGATCTATGCGCATGTGCTGAACCGGGGCGGGCGTGGGGTGCGTAGTCCGCTTGATCGCTGACGGGATCGTGAGGCAAAGATGGACTCAGCGGTTGGTCGGGGGTACGTTTGATCCGGCGGCAACCACGCAACAACAAACCGCCGACGGCTGCCGATAATGTACGGCTGCGGCGGTCGGCGGTCAGTGCTCCTACGGCTGATTGCCACAGGGCGTGCGGTCGTTAGGCACCAGAAGTAGGCTGGTTGTGGATCCGGCGCTCACTCTGGTCAGGGCGGTCGCTGATGTGGTGTGAACTCGGATGCTGGTCGTCAAGGGACTGCGACTGTTCGAGGGTCTCGTACGCCGTCCACAGTTCTTGGACGAGGCTATCTGGAAGCTTCCAACCGCGTCGCAGATGGCTAAGAATGCGTTCGCGTTGTGCAGAGGTGAGCATGGCCGTATCCCCTTCTGGCAATTGCCGGTGTGTCGTTGCTGAGTGCCGTGGCAGACTGCCGTTCCTCTAACTTGTGTTATCGCCATTAACGCGGTGCGTAATGAAGCCCGCAAGTCAAGTGTAGAAGCCGGAGTTACAACCTAAACAGCGCTCAAGCTAAGGCGCAGTGGAGAGAGACGCACCATGTTGCCCCATTTCAGCGGTCTACGCCGCTTGGCTTGTCCGTTAGCGTGTTATATGCTACCATGTTAGGGCTGATGCGTGATGTGTGATAGTGCGGCTTAGTCACAGCTCACGGATCATAGGCGCGAACTAGCAGGCAACCGCTTAAAGCCCCCTTGTACGCTGCTTTTGGTCATACGCGAACGAAACACCGGGAGCGCACAAGCCAGCGTATGCAGAGCGAGGCGCGTCATTGCGCTTATCCGAGACGCAGGCCGTGTTTCCCCTTTGGAAAGAAGAACGCTATGCGCCTGCTACGGTTCACGGGTTTCTCGTTGCTGGAGTACCTCCGCTCGGGACGGGTCACGATTGAGATTATTGCAGCGCTCTCGGTTTACGCCATCTTCTTTCGCCGGGCGATGGAGAGCGCGTACTTCTTCAGCGTTTGCGGCATCTTCACGCCGATCATCACCCTGTACACGATGGCGGCCTTTATCAGTTTGGGCGACCGGCCCCAAGGCTATGTGCTGCTCTCACGCGGGGTGGGTCGGGCGATCTATCTGCTCGGACTCTTCCTGGGGGCGGTTGTTATCGTAGCCGGAACCTACGGACTCATCTGTCTGATGGTGGCGCTCACCAACCGCCCAACTGACCTCAGCTTGGGTGGCTGGTTTTTAGGCACGCTGCCGACGCTGCTGAACATCGGCCTGCTCGCCGCGCTTATGCTGATGCTCTCACCCCTGGTCTTCCCCACCAGTTGGCGCTTGGCGGTGCTAGGCATGATCGCGTTGGCGTTCTCGAGCAATTTTATCGGCGGGCAGGTGCTAGGGACGCTACCCTCGCCTGGGCGTGCGCTGTTGGGGGCAATCCAGGCGCTCCTTGGCGGCCCTTTGGTGCCCGCCTTCTACGGGTTTCAGTTGGCCGTGACCCGCGACTACAGCACGCCTACCGCTATCGCCAATCTGCTGGCCCAAGCCTCACTGCTCGTCTCGCTGCTCGGCCTCTCGGTCTATGCCTTCGCCCGCCGCGACCTGATCTTCGCTAGTCAGTAACCGGCACAAAGGCCACGGCATCAACCCAGATCCCGCGACCGTCATCGCCCGCCAAGGTGCTCGTACTCACCAAAGCCGTGTCCGGCGCAAGCTCGTACGTCCCCAAATCAGCCCACCAGTTGCGGTTCCGCTCGGCATCCACAACAGCCAGACTCTCGCCGCCAGTGTGGCGGATGAGGTAACGCAGTTCGTGCGATTCGTCGAGACCGTTGAGGGCGTAGGGCATGTAAACGAGGATGCGATACCGTCCCGCCTGCGGGAGTGTCGGTTGCCAGAGCGCGACGATTGGGGGCTGTAGGCTTGCGGCGAGGTACGGACGCGCCGCACTGCCCGCAAAGCTGTCTGTGGCGAAACGGGCACCGCCGCCGTAGCCGACCGCGCCGATTTGCCAGTCGCCCGTGCTGCGAAAGCCGGGGCTGCCATCATCAACCACAACCACGCCGTCCGGCGGCGGGCCGCAAGGCGTGGGCATATCTTGCCAGAGCCAGACGCTCACTTGGCCCGCCGGGTTCTGGGCCCAAGGGTCGGGAGTGGTGCCGCACCAACCGTAAGGGTCTACGTCCCGCCCCAGATATTGCACCTGAAAATGCAGGTGGGCCCCGACCGCGCAGCCACTCGCACCAGCAATGCCCAAGAGCGCGCCGCCAGAAACGGTCTGTCCGGCTGCCACGCTCAGACTAGCGAGGTGCCAGTAGAGCGTGCGGTAGCCGTTGCCGTGGTCGAGGATGACCGCCTGGGCAGGAGTCGCGCAGCCATCGTCGGAAGCACCAGCGAACATGACCACCCCGGCGGCAGCGGCAAGCACCTCATCGGGCGGGCTCATTGCGTAATCCCAACCCGTATGCCCATCGTAGGCAAACGCGAGATCCGTCTCGCTGCGGCCCCAGTAGGTCAGCAGCGAACCATTTTGCCGTAGGAAGGGCGTGTCGTGGTCGAAAAAAGAAGTGACGGGGAACGTCGGCGTCATGGGGCGCGTGAGAAAGGGCGCAGCGAGGGCGGGCCAGGTCGTGGGCGGCGCTCGCGGATCGCCAAAGAGTCGGGTGTAGCTATTCACCAAGCCTTCGAGCCGGGGGTCGAGAAGATCCGGCGTGATGGTGGGTGCCAAAATGCGGGCCAGGATATAGCGACTGAAGGCGAGGTCGGCGCTCACTCCTTGGCGCGTGCCGTCAGCAAAAACAAGCGGCGGCGGCGGGCCACTGCCCTTGAGCGCATAGTCGCGCACAGCGTAGCGCAACTCGCGGGTGGCCCAGCGGAGTTGACCGTACAGCCCACTGCGCCCGCCGCCACGGTAGCCCATCGCCCAAGCCAACTGTTCGTCGCTGGCCTGTTGGCTGCTCACCAGGCCGCTTTGCAAATCCAACAGGGCGAGCAGCAGTTTCGGATTCAGACTGTAGAGCGTGGTTAGGCCGACGAGCACGGTGCTGAACGAGGCCGCACGCCCGCCGATCTGGAAGTGCATGGCCTTGAGCGGACTGTCGCGAGCCTCAAGAAACGCTTGGATCTCGGGGCCGTTGAAGTTCGCCTCATAGCTGATGCGGCCCGGGTCGAAAAGCGGGTCGTCCGGCGCGGCGGTAACAGGCGGCGGCGCGGTAGCAATCGGGGTGGCGGCAGGACTCGGCAGCAGCGGGGCGGTAGGTGTGGGCGCAACAGGGAGCGTGGGGGTTGCCGTCGGCGCGGGCGGGGGCGGCGCGGCGCAGGCGGTCAGCACAGCAATGAGGATTAACAGCGTAATGACACGGCGTGGCAACTTCATGATCCCGGTTAGGATAACGGAAGGTAGCGAAACGGTCAAACGGCAGAGGGGTGTTCACCGCCAAAACAAAAATGGCACTACCGCAGAAGTAACGCGGGAGGCGTCTGGTCATGCTGAGCGAAGATACGGTATTGTTTGTCAAGGGCCAATGTGGACGAGTTTGGTGAGACGCCTTCGGCGACCGGATGCGAC
>CAIRDL010001067.1 GCA_903877345.1 uncultured Oscillochloris sp.
CAACAGAAGCGTTGGCTTCGACAAGCTCAGCCAACAGAAGCGCTGGCTTCGACAAGCTCAGCCAACAGACGTTGGCTTCGACAAGCTCAGCTAATAGACGCTGGCTTCGACTGACCCAAAATCTACAATCTACAATCTACAATCTAAATGCGTATTCTGATCGTCACTACCTACGGCTTCGATGCGGCGTTCCCTAGTCGGCCGGAGCAACTCCAGGCGCGTGCGCTCGTGCGGCGCGGCCATGCGGTGATTGCCCACGAGTACCGCGACTTGCGCTATACGGGCCAGACGCCGCGCCACGAGTGGCTGCCCGGCGGTATCCCCGTGCATCGCGCCCCGACTTACGGCTTCTGCGCCCCCGAAGCGCTGTTGCGTCTGCTTGTCGCCGACCGGCCTGAGGTTATTCACCTGCACCATCTGCGGAGCCTGCTCGGCTTTCAGACGATTGCGCTGGCGCGTCGGCTCGGTATCCCCACGGTGCTCACTGTCCACGGGCTGCTTCACGACGGCGACCTGGTGCAAGATCGTGAGCGGCCTCTCGAAGCGCCGTTGCGTTACGCGAACCTGCTGACGACACCAGCCCACCTGTTGCGGCGCTTAGCCCAAGGCGCACATCCGCGCCGGGCCATCCGTAACTACCTCATTCACGCCCCGCTGCTTTGGGCCGACCACGTCATCGCGTTGTCGCATGGTGAGCGGGCGTTGCTGCTCCGTCTGGGCGTAGATCCGCAGCGCGTCTCGGTGCTGCCGAACGCAATTGATCTGATAGAGATGCCGCCGCGTCCTGCCGCTGCTGCGGGTGCGCCAACCGTCCTCTTCATTGGGCAACTCGTCCCGCGTAAGGGGTTTGACCTCCTCGCACGGGCAATGCCCGCCGTTGTGCGTGCGGTGCCTGCGGTTCGCTTCGTGTTCGTGAGCCACAACCGGGCGGGCGAGGCTGAGTTGCACCGCTTGGTGGCGGAAGGCGGGGTGACGAAGCAGTTTGAACTGTTGGGGCGAGTGAGCGAGGCTGAGAAGTTGCGCCTGTTGCGCGAAGCGGCAGTGGTGGCTGCGCCGAGCCGTTACGAGGGCTTTGGCCTGCCGCTGATTGAGGCGCTGGTCGCAGGTGCGCCGGTTGTCACCAGCGACGTAATGGCGGGTAACGAAATCATTACCCATGAACGCACGGGCCTGCTGACGCCCTACGGCGATGTTGCGGCGCTGGCGGCGGCAATTGTGCGGCTCCTGCATGATCCTGCTCTCGCCCATACCTTGGCCGAAACCGGACGCCGCGAGGTCTTGGCGCGCTACGGTGCTGACCGCCTCGCAGCGGATTTGGAGCATCTGTATGCGCGCTTGGTTGGGTTGTAGCTTGCCACGTACGCCGTTGGACGACCGGGCGTTCTAGCCTTCATGGTATAATTGCAGCGGCCAATTCGATCTACCAACAAGGCTTTTATGGCTTCCCAATCACTTTATCGCAAATGGCGCTCGCAGACTTTCGACGAACTTGTCGGCCAAGAGCACGTCATTCAGACGCTACGCAACGCCATTGTGGAAGAGCGGGTGGCCCACGCATATCTCTTCACTGGGCCGCGTGGGGTTGGTAAAACGAGTATGGCCCGGCTGCTCTCGAAAGCGGTCAACTGCCTCGACCCTGCGCCCGCCCGTCGGCCATGTGGCACCTGCACGGCCTGTGTCTCCATCGCCGAAGGGCGGGCGGTTGATGTGATTGAGATGGACGCCGCCTCCAACACTTCGGTGGAGGATGCCCGCGAGTTGATCGAGCGCGTGCAGTTCCGCCCTGCCGAGTTGCGGACGAAGGTGTATGTAATTGACGAGGCCCATATGCTTTCGACTGCGGCTTTCAATGCGTTATTGAAGACGTTGGAAGAGCCGCCCGCCCACGCGATTTTTATCCTCGCCACCACCGAAGTGCATAAAGTCCCCGCAACGATTCTCTCGCGCTGCCAGCGCTTTACCTTCACTCGGCACGGGATTGTTAGTACGGCAGCCCATTTGCGCCGCGTTGCCGAATCTGAAAACCTCGTGCTGGCAGAGGGTGTGCCTGAGGCGATTGCCCGCGCCGCTACCGGCAGTATGCGCGATGCGCTGGGCGTATTGGAGCAACTCGCTTCCTTTACCAATGGGGCGATCACGCTCGAACAGGTGCATAGTCTCCTCGGTATGACCGCCGCCGCCGAGGTTTACGCCTTGATCGAGGCGCTGCTCGCTGGTGATGTGGGTGCCGCCCTGCGTGCCGTGGCTGGTGTGGCAGACCAAGGGGCCGATTTGCGCCAGTTCACCCGTGATTTGGTTGAGCATCTGCGCTCGTTGTTGCTACTGCTTGCTTCGGGCGACCAAGCGCTTGCTGATACTGGGGCCGATGAATTTGCCATGATGACGGCGTGGGCGCAGCGGGCTGAGGCACCGCGTTTGCTGCATTGGCTCAAGCTCTTTAGCGGGCTCGACTACCAGTTACGCACGAGTCCCTACGGCCATTTGCCGCTTGAGTTGGCGGTCGTTGAGGCGCTGGTGCAGTCACCGCCGCCCGCGCCGTCCGGCCCGCCGCATCCAGCCCGCCCCGTCCAGCCTGCATCGCCAGCGCGCCCCGCCGCCCGCCCCACGGCAGCGCCGCCGCCGCCGCGCCCCGCCCCGCCAGAACCAGTCGCGCCGCCGGTTGCGCCAGCCCCGCCAGAACCAGTTGCCCCCGCCACCCCGCCGGAACCAGTCGCGCCAGAGCCAACCGTGCCAGCCCCGCCGGAAGCGGTCGCGCCGGAGCCAGTCGCACCGCCCACAAGCACGGCCCCGCCAGAGTCAATGGTGCCGCCCGGAAGCGCCACCATGCCAACCACTCCCGCACCGCCCCCAATGGAAGCAGCGCCGACCCTCTTTCCCCTACCGGTTGTAACTCACGCGCCGCGTTCGGCTGCCGAAGCCGCCGCTGCCAATGCCGACTTTTCGGCCCTTGAGCGGGTTGAGGCGGCGTGGGAAGCGATCAAGCGTGATGTGCGGCCGAAAAGCCCGACGGTGCAAGCGCTGCTGCACAGCGTCCGCCCGATTGATGTTGAAGGGAATATCGTGGTGCTGTTGGCCTCTTCCTCGTTCCACAAAGATAGCTTGGACAAAGCGCCGAACCGCCGCATTGTTGAGGATGTGCTGAAAAAGCATTTGGGGGCCAGTTTCGGCATCCGTTGCACCATTGAGGCTCGTGACGAAAGTCTCGACCTGCGCGGCCAAATCCGGGAGGCGCGGAAGGATGAACTGGTGCGCGCCGCGATCAATATTTTCGATGCCCACATCATTGATATTGAGCCTGAGGAATAGGTGGGGCTGCACGCTTTTTGTCAGGGTATGGTAAGCTAGGGCAAGACGATCCCGCATGTTTTAAGGAGCCGCAACTAACATGAACCCGCGCCAGTTACAGCAGATGGCCCAGCAGATGCAGAAGCAGATGCAAAAGATTCAGGAAGAACTCGCGGCTACGACGGTCGAAGGTAGCGCTGGTGGCGGTGCCATCACCGTGCGGATGAACGGCCACCGTGAACTCCAGAGTATCAACCTGAACCCTGAAGTGGTTGATCCCACCGATGTCGAGATGCTCCAGGATCTCTTGCTGGCCGCCTTCAACGATGCGACCAAAAAGGCGCAGGAGCTTGCCGAGCAGCGGATGGGGCCGCTGATGGGCGGTATGAAGGGTGGCCTGCCGGGCCTCTTCTAAACCATGACCCTCCGTGGCGACAATTTGCTGGTTGAGCCAGTAGCGCGCCTGATCGAAGAACTGGGCAAGCTGCCGGGGATTGGGCCGAAGACAGCTTCGCGCCTGACCTTCTTCCTGTTGCGCGCCGACGCTGACCAGGCCCAAGCCCTGGCTGAAGCGATTCAGGCCATGCGGGCGCAGGTGACGCTCTGCACCCGCTGCTTCAACATCACCGTCGGCGAACTCTGCCGGATCTGTAGCGGCGCAGCCCGCGACCAGTCGAAGCTCTGCGTGGTGGAAGAACCCCTGGATGTGCTCGCCATTGAGCGCACGGGCGCGTACCGAGGGCTTTACCATGTGTTGCACGGCCACATCGCCCCGCTTGAGGGGATCTACCGCGAGGATCTGAAGATTGACCAACTGGTGGATCGTGTGCGCGGCGAACCGATTAACGAGGTCATTCTCGCCATGAACCCCAACACCGAGGGCGAGGCCACGGCGTTTCTGCTGCTCAAAGATCTGGCCCCCCTCGGCGTCCGCGTCACCCGGCCTGCCCGTGGCCTACCCACTGGTGGCGATCTGGAGTGGGCCGACCCTGACACGCTTGGCGCGGCCCTCGAAGGCCGACGCGAACTCTAAGAGGAGCCTTGCCATGAGCCTGACCAACATTATCTACGAGGCGCTTGGGAGCGTGCCGGGTGCCCGCTTCGCCGGCGTCGTTGGCACCGATGGGCTTAGCATCGAGATGGCCTACGCTGACGCGAAGGACGATTACGACCTCGATCTTGCTGAACTTGAACTGGCCACGCTTGCCGCCAACGCCGGGGCTGCTTCCAACCGGATTGGCAGCGGGTCGGTGCGTGCGCTCATCCTGGAAACCGAAGATCTGACCTATCTCGCCTCCGTCATCACGCCTGGCTACTTTGCCGTCTTGGGGCTGAACGCTGACAGCAACCTCGGCAAAGCGCGCTACACCGTCACGCAGATGGTCGAGCGGATGCGGAGCGAGATCTAGGTTTCAGGTTTCAGGTTTCAGGTTTCAGGGGTCAGGTTTCAGGGGTCAGGGGTCAGGGGTCAGGTTTCAGGGGTCAGGTTTCAGGTTTCAGGGGTCAGGCGAGCTTTGCAGTTTGGCGATCTGACGCAAAGCCGCAAAGCCGCAAAAAGTACGGGGCAGATTTCAATTGTAAGACAAGGTTCGCGGCGACTTTACAGTTTGCGTACACGCAAGGCGTTCTGCTGCACTTGACCTGGCACCTGAAACCTGGCACCTGAAACCTGGCCTAACACTCCGTCAGGCGCTCAACCTCAATGGTGCGGGCCATGCGGCGGTCGAGGACATGGTTTACGCTGCCGATACGCAGGGAGAGCGGGCCGTCAAAAGGGGCGCTGGCGCTAACCTCGATGCAGGTACCCGGCACCAGACCCAGATCAGCGAGGTAGCGTAAGCGTTCGGCACTCTGGTCGCGCACGCGAACAATGCGGGCGCGCTCGGCGACTTGGAGATCCGCCAACTGGATGGCATTGGAAACGGGCAACTCACCGTGGAGGCCCGGAATCGGGTCGCCGTGCGGGTCAAGCGTGGGGTCGCCCAGACGGGCGGCGATGCGCGCCTCAAGCTTTTCACTGATATGATGCTCAAGCCGCTCCGCCTCCTCATGAACCTCGTCCCAACGGTAGCCTAGCGCCTCGACCAAGTAAAGCTCCAGCAGACGGTGGTGGCGAATCACCTCTAGGGCGATCCGCTCGCCGGCAAGGGTGAGTTGCACGCCTTGGTAGGGCGTGTGTTGCACCAAATCCATCTCGGCAAGCTTCTTGATCATGCCCGTGACCGAGCCCGGCTTTAGGCCGCGCTGTTCGCCGAGCAGCGAGGTGGTGACCACGCCCTGTTGCTGTTGGAGGGTGTAAATAGCCTTGAGGTAGTCCTCAATCGCGGGGGTGACGCGGCGCTGATCATCGGTGGGCGTCATTGCACCATCTCCTTCCGCTGCCGTACAGACACTGTGGCGCATCTGTAGTATACCGTGCCTAGCCCAGGTCCCCACACGTTGCAAGCGGCGTTCTTGCGTGCTATGCTTTGCGGCTGTGAGGCGGTGTGCATGCGCCGCTGCTTTGTAAGGTGGGAACTATGACTATTACCGACCGTATGCTCACCGGAGCCATCGCCAACAATCCTGCCAATTATCATGGCGACGGCGAATGGCGCTACTCGATTCCTCATCAGGCGCTGTATTACGCCAAGGCCGCCGAGTCCGATCCCCGCGACCAAGAACCCTTTTTCCCCCTCCCTTCGCTCAACCCCGATGGCACTAAGCGGATGGAGCACGCCTTCCAGACGTTTGTCCGTCGCCGTTGGTCGCCAAGCCGCCAGCGTGAGCTTGAGCGCTTTGCTGAGCGTAAGGGCTGGAGTCTGGCGATGGAGTTGAAGTATGGTGGCGGTGCCCTTGAGGACAAAGAGGCTGATGAGTGGCAATATGTGGTGAACCGCGAGTTGCAGCGCCTTGCCGCTCAGGTTCGCGAGCGGATCGCCCAACTCAACGGCTAACCGTTAGGGAAGCAGAAAATCTAAACCGTCCCGGTCGCCCTGTGATCCGTGATGCGTGAACCGTGACCAGGCCGCACCCTGAGCGATCACGGATCACGGATCACGGATCACGGATCACGGATCACGGATCACGGATCACGGATCACGGATCACGGATCAC
>CAIRDL010001068.1 GCA_903877345.1 uncultured Oscillochloris sp.
AGCGCCTTGGCAATCTCGTCCACCGCGCTGGTTAGGTCGCCCTGCGAGGCTACTGCATCGGCGAGCAAGGTGTGGCCGAGGGCCAGTTGGCGCGGGGTGCGCGTGGTGACATTCAGCAACTGGTTGGCGTAATCCTCGGCAACGGGCCAGTCACCAGTGGCGTTCGTGGTCAGCGCCAGCTTCGTCAGCACCAACGGGTTGCCGGGGGCCAACGCAAGCGCCGAACGATAGGTGCTGAGCGCCGTCGCCAGACCGTTGTCTGCTTTCAGTGCCTGCTCGGCTTGGTCGAGGAGCGTCTGGAGTTGCGGGCTTACGCCGACCGTAGGGGGGACAGTGGTGGGGACTGGTTTGCCGATAAAGTTGAAGCCGATAAAGAGGCCCAGCAACCCCACCAGCACCACGCCCACGGCAATGAAGATCCCTGCCATGTTGCCCGCCCCTGGGCGTGGCGGGGTGGTTGGCCCGCCAGTCAGCGCACCTGACGGCGACCCCGGCACATTCGGAAAAGACGCCCCGCCGCTGATCGGCGCGCTGACCGACGGCGGGTTCGGCGGGCGCACATAGGGTGCGTTCCCCGACGGGGTCGGCCCGCTAACCCCCGACGGCGGCGGTGGCCCGGCAATCGTTGCCCCCAGCGCAGGCACGCCGGTGAATGGGGTCGTGGGGCGGTTCGGCTCGACCGTGCCAATCCCCGCCGCCGTCCGCAGGGCGGTCATCATTGCGGCGGCGGTCGGAAAGCGCGACTCGGGCTTGCGGGCCAAGGCGCGCATCACCACGTCTTCCACCGAGGAGGGCAGATCGCCCCGTACGTCGCGGGGCGGGATGGGCGTCTGGAGCAGTCGGGCGGCCAACATGCCCATCGGGGTGTCAGCCTTGAAGGGGAAGGTGCCCGTCAGTAGTTCGTAAAGCACCACCCCCAGGGCGTAAATGTCCGTCGGCGGGCCAACATTGGGCAGACCCTGGGCCTGTTCCGGCGACATATATTCGGGGGTACCCATCACCGTGCCCGCCATCGTCAGGCCGCCGGAACTGCCGTCCGTACCACGGGCCAAGCCGAAGTCGGTGAGGAAAACCCAGTCCTCGTCCGTCACCATCATATTTGAGGGCTTGATGTCGCGGTGGATGACCTTTTGCTTGTGGGCATAATCAAGGGCATCGCCGACTTGGGCCAGATAGGTTGCGGCCCGTTGCACCGAAAGCGAACCCTCCGCCTGCACCACGTCCTTCAACGTTTTTCCAGCGATGAACTTCATGGCGATGTAGTGAAACCCACCCGCCTCGCCCACCTCGTAGATCGGCATAATGTGGGGATGTTCGAGATGCGCGGCGCTCTTCGCCTCTTGGCGGAAGCGTGCGACGTAACTGGCGTCGTGGGTGAGCGCGGGCGGCAGCACTTTTAGCGCAATGATGCGGTCGAGGTCGGTCTGTCGGGCCTGATAGACCACGGCCATACCGCCGCGACCTAGCTCCTTGAGGATCTCGAAGCGGCCCAAGGTGGTTCCGATGAGGTTCAGTTCGGTCATGTGTGTCCCAAGCTTCAGGTGGCTGAACAGCGCGGCTAGTGCATCATAGCATGGTTGTCTTTAGATTTCAGATTTTGGATTTTAGATTGCAGCTTTGCCGCAACAGGACGCGGTGTGTCTGATGTGTGATCCGTGATCCGTGATGTGTGATCCGTTAGGGTGCTGCCCGGTCACGCATCACGCATCACGCATTACGCATCACGCATCACGCATCACGCATCCCCTCGCGCCACTACTGAAGACTCGTCACCAAGCCGGTGTACTGCTCGACCAAGACGCGGGCCTGCTCCTCGTTCGCCCCTTCGGCGTAGAGGTGAAAAAACGGGCTGTCGGCATCGGGGAGAATCAATACCCATTCGCTACCCAATTCAATCTTGATGCCTTCAACCTGGTCGGCTTTGCGCTCTGCGTACTGTTCGTTGAGAATTCGCATCACCTTGCCCTTTGACTCCCAACGGCACGGCACACGAGCTTGGGCCAAATAGTAGGGCGGCAGTTGCGCCAACACCGCGCTGAGGTGCGTCTCGGTGACGGTCAGCAGTTCCATCAGTTTCACAATGCTGAACATGCCATCGGCAATGGGGAAAAAGGCGGGAAAAATGTAAGCTCCGGTACCGTCGCCGAGCAGCAGCAGATTCGGTTGCTGCTCGGCGGTCTGCATCAGCGCGCCGAGGGAGGCGCGGGTGCGGATGATGTGCCCGCCATACTGTTCGGCGATAGTCTCGAAAGCGCGGGGCGCGGTGACGGGGACGGCCACGGTGCCACCGCCGTGGGCGCGCATCGCCA
>CAIRDL010001069.1 GCA_903877345.1 uncultured Oscillochloris sp.
AATCTGAAATCGGCCTCAGTGGCGGTGGATCGAGCGGTCGTGGCGGCTATAATCGCGCACCACACGCACCCCGACCCGTCGCACCACGCGCCGCCCACCCGTCACAAGCCAGTCGGCGATGGTGTGGGCGGCGCTGCCAGTACAGAAGCCGAAAAGCACCGCCAGGGTCACGCGGGGATTGGCCGCTAAGAGGTCGCGTAGGGTATAGTAGAAAAGCACTGGGAAGTTGTCAACGAAAACGCCAAGCCAACCAAGTAGCCAAACCCAGATAAAGAGGCCGCTTGTCACGACCACGTAGAAATAGGCTAAGCGCAACAGCGGTGCAAAGATCAGACTATGGCTCCAAAAATGGCGGTGTGGGATAAGCCACATGTACGGACGCCAGATCCAGAAGAAAAGCCCCCAACGATTATCAATCGCCGAGTCAAGATCGAGATCCGGCGAGAACATGATCCCCGAAACCAAGTGGGCACCCACCAGCCAGAGCGTCGTCGTCATCGCGTCAGTATGGGCAAGCAGCATCTGACCGCTGGCGTAGCTGTAGGTAAGCGGGGCCAGAATGACTCCGGTGGCGACGGTGATTATATCGTGGGTACGGGCATCGGGCATCGGGGGACTCCGTTCTGTACGCCGAATACTGCCCATTATAGCGCTGTAGATTTTAGGCATGGGTCAAACGAGCGTTACCGTTTAGCGATCTCACGCAAAGCCGCAAAGCCGCAAAGGGTACGGGCAGGTTTCAATTCTAAGACAAGGTTCCAGGCTACTTTACAGTCTTGGTTAGCGCATGGCTTCCTGATGCGCTCGACCTGAAACCTGAAACCTGAAACCTGGAACGTAGCCGCAAGCCAAGGCGAAACTGATGATGGAGCCTGATGCGCTAGAGGCACTGCTCGCCGTGGGTGAAGGGCCGTTGGTCGCCTTCGCCCGCGACCGGACGCGCCTAGACACGCTGGCCGAGACGTTGGTAGCTTTTGCCAATGGTCACGGCGGCACCTTGGTGGTGGGCGTCAGTGGACGGGCGCGCCCCAAAGTCGAGGGCTTGGCCGACCTGGGGGCGGCCCGCGAACTGCTGCTGGAGGCGGCCCTCGCCTGCACGCCGCCCCTCGTACTGCCGCTGCCCCGCGAACTGCGCCTCGCCACGACCACGCTGCTCGTCGTCACGGTGCCCGCCGGGTTGGCGCAAGTCTATGCGCTGCACGGCAAGTACCTGCGCCGCGAAGGGCCAACCAACCAACCGCTCAGCCCTGACGCGCTGCGCCACCTGTTGCGCGAACGCGGCGAGGTGAGTTGGGAACGCGGCACGCCCGAAGGCCTCGCCCTGAGCGACCTCGATCCCCAGAAATTCACGGCATATGCCACGCGCCTCGGCCCTGGCGCGGAAGAAGATCCCCTGGGTCTGCTCTACCGGCGCGGGTGTGTGGTGCGCCGCGAGGCTGAACTGGTGCCAACCAACGGCGGCTTGCTCCTCTTCGCCCGCCAGGTCGAGGCCCATTGCCCCCAGGCCGAAATTACACTGGTGCATTACAAAGGGCAGGCGATGGCCGACGCTTTCGAGCGCGAGGACATTTGCGCTACGCTGGTCGAAGCGGTGCGCCGCGCCGAACGCTGGCTGATGGAACATCTGCGGAAGGGGAGCCGCATGGTCGGGTTCGAGCGCCAAGACTGGACGCAATTCCCCCCCGGTGCCGTGCGCGAAGTTCTCGTCAACGCCGTCGCCCACCGCGACTACAGCGTGCGCGGCGAAGGGATTCTCGTCGCCCTTTTCAGCGACCGGCTCGAAGTCTATTCGCCCGGACGCTTGCCCGGCCATGTGACGGTCGAGAACATTGTCGCCGAGCGCTACTCGCGCAACGAGAGTCTGGTGCAGGTGTTGGCCGACTATGGCCTGATCGAACGGCTTGGCTACGGCATTGACCGCATGCTCGCCCAGATGGCCGAGGCGGGCCTGCCACCGCCCACGTTCCGCGAAACCTCCGCCGGCTTCCTCGTCACCCTTCAGGGCCAGTCCGTCGAAGAACTGAGTCCCGACGGCCTCGACACCCGCGAGTGGGTGCGCTTGGGCCTGAACGAGCGCCAGATCGCCGCGCTGGTGCAACTCGCCGCCGAGCATCGCATCACCAACCGCGACCTGCAAGAGCGCTACGCCGAGATTAGCCCAGAGACGATCCGCCGCGATTTGGCCGATCTCGTCGAGCGGGGGCTTTTGCTCAAGGTGGGCGACAAGCGAGCGACCTACTATATTCTCAAGTGAGATTGCAGATTTGCCCCAACAGAACGCGGAATCCAGCCTCATGAACCACGTCCCCCCTAGCGTGCCGGAACCACCAACCCAACGGCTCGCCCGACGGCATCTACTCGCCTGGGCTATCTTCGGCCTCCTCATCGTGGGCCTCAGCCTGTGGAATTTGGACGGCCCGGCGATGTGGTGGGATGAAGGCTGGACACTCTCGGTGGCAAGCCACTGGGCCACCGATGGCCTCTACGGACGGCTGCGCGACGGTCTCCCAGCCCGACCGGGCCTCGAGGCTTCATTCACCACCACCATCCCCGTCGGCCTAACCATGCGCCTATTGGGCGTTGGCCTCTGGCAGGGCCGCGTCTTCGGCGTGATCTGCGCCACCGCCGTGATCTTGCTCCTCGCCGCCCTCGCCGCCCGCCTCTACAATCACCACGTCGCCATCGCCACCGTCGGCGTAACCCTCCTGATGAGCATCCACCCCCAAGTCCACCCGCTCCTCCAGGGTCGCCAAGTGCTCGCCGAAATGCCGATGCTCGCCTACTTACTTGCCAGCTACCTCTGCCTCTGGTGGGCGCTCACATGGCGCTGGTTCGCCGTCATCCCAACCGCTCTGTTCCTAGGCATCGCGTGGGTCAGTAAAGGTCAGACCGCGCCCTTC
>CAIRDL010001070.1 GCA_903877345.1 uncultured Oscillochloris sp.
GGGTATAGTCAAGATACTAACAATCTGGCTCAAGAAAGTCAATATCCTCCTAGCTCCACAGGAAGGGATCACGATGGCCCGTATCTACAGCAACATCACCGAACTCATCGGCAACACGCCCCTCGTTCGTCTAGGCAAAATCAACACCACCCAGGCCACCGTCGTCGCTAAGCTCGAGTTCTTCAACCCCGCCAGTAGTGTGAAGGATCGCATCGGTCTGGCGATGCTTGACGCCGCTGAGGAGGCGGGCTTGATTACGCCCGGCGTGACGATTTTGGTTGAGCCGACCAGCGGCAATACTGGTATTGGTTTGGCCTTCATCGCCGCCGCCCGTGGCTACCGCCTCATTCTGACTATGCCCGAAACGATGAGCGTGGAGCGCCGCAAACTCTTGCGTGGCTACGGAGCCGAGTTGGTGCTTACCCCCGGAGCCGAAGGCATGTCCGGGGCAATTCGCCGCGCCGAGCAGATCGTCGCCGAACTACCAAACAGCTTTATTCCGCAACAGTTCACAAACCCCGCCAACCCGGCAATCCATCGGCAGACCACCGCCGAGGAGATTTGGCGCGATACCGATGGCGCGGTAGACATCTTGGTTGCGGGCGTCGGCACCGGCGGCACCATCACCGGCGTTGCCGAGGTGCTCAAGGCGCGGAAGCCGGCGTTCCAGGCGATTGCGGTTGAACCGACCGCCTCGCCCGTGCTGTCGGGCGGCAAGCCTGGCCCCCACAAAATCCAGGGCATCGGGGCTGGTTTCGTGCCCACGGTGCTCAACGTCAGCATTATTGACGAGATTGTGCAGGTAACGAACGAGGATGCCGTGGCGACGGCGCGGCGCTTGGCGAAAGAGGAGGGGCTGTTGGTGGGCATCAGCAGCGGTGCGGCGGCCTGGGCGGCCCTTGCCGTCGCGCAGCGCCCGGAAAACGCGGGCAAGCTCATCGTCTTTATCGCGCCAAGCAACGGCGAGCGCTACCTCAGCACGATTCTCTTCGCCGAAGAGGATCAGCTCGCTCGCGCCGTCAGTTGAACCTGGCCTAGCTCTGATCACCACAAAGCCACAGAGATAATCCCTGTGGCTCTGTGGTGATCGGATGTTTCAAACTAGGCGATCCCAACTTTTTGAAACATACCTTACCTTTGAACCCTGCGACCGCATCACACGTTCTTTGCGGCTTTGCGTGCGAGATCCATGCCTACCGACTGTTACTAAGCAGATCCGCGACGGTGTCAACCGCCTCCTGGGCATCATGCCCCAGGAACGTCCCCGGCATGCGCTGAATCAGCATCGGGTTGAGGTTGAAGGCGCGCCCACCGTACCCAAAACAGGGCGTTGGCGGCGGCAACGTGAGGATGGCGCGACCGGCCTCAAGCAGCTGCGTAGCGGTTTCGGTCGTGGCGGCGGCACAGGCGACGAGGTCGGGCTGGAGTTGGCGCACCGTTTCGAGCAGGTCGCGGAGCGGGACTTCAGGGCCGAGGTAGATCACCTGCCAGCCGTGGCGTACCAGGAAGACCGCCAACATCATCGCCCCGAGGTCGTGCTGCTCACTGGGGGCACACGCGACGAGGACGAGGCCGCGCCCATCGGTGATGTTGTAGGTGTTGAAAAGGCCGGAAAGCTTGCGCCGAATGAACTGGGTGGCGAAATGCTCAGCAGTGACGGTGATGCGCCCGGCGTGCCACTGTTCGCCAATCTCGATCAGCACCGGCTGTACTAGCTTGAGGAAAACTTCTTCCATCGGGTAGAGCGCAAACGCTTCGCCGAGAATCTGCTCGGCCCTGGTCGAGTCAAAATCAACGAGGGCCGCGAGCAACCGACTGTTCAACCGTTCCCAGGTGTGCGGTTCGGTATCAACCGCCGTCGAGAGCCACGAGAGATTCGCCTCGTTCCCGTCGGTCATCAGCGCAATCGCCTGACTAATCGTGAGTCCTTCGGCAGTACGGTCGCGCAACCAACGGATGGTGGCAATGTCGCGTTCGGAATAAAGCCGATGCCCGCCTTCGGTGCGCTGCGGACGCGGCACGCCGTAGCGGCGTTCCCAAGCCCGAAAAGTGTCAGCAGGTACGCCCGTCTCTTGCGCAACAGCTTTCGTGTTGTAGCGCGGTTTGTCTGAAAACTGGTACAAGAAATGTTGCTGAGCCATGATCGGTCGCCTTCCCAATGGGTCGTGAACAAAAGCGTCAAGTGGTTGGATGGGCCGCCGCCGTTGTTGGGGCTTGCCCCTATCCTCGATTGTAGCAGCGCCATTGTAGCATGTTGCACAAACACTGTCAATGAAATGCACAAAAAAATGCAGGCTTCGACACTGCGCCAAGATCGGCTATAGTTAGGGGCATGCGCGTCCTTATTACCGGCATCACCGGCTTCGTCGGCAAACATCTTGCCGAGCATTTGCTCGCCCAGGGCCACCACGAACTTTGGGGGCTTACCCGTGCGCCGGGGCGCCTCGCACCAGCCCTCGCCGCGTACATCACTGAGGTCGTCGCCGATCTTAACGACGCCGAGGCGACCGCGCAGGCCATCGCCACTGCTCAGCCCGCCGTCATTTATCACCTCGCGGGGCAGGCTTTTGTGCCCGAATCGTTCCGCGACCCGGCGGCGACGCTCAACGCCAACACGCTCGGAGCGCTACACATCTTCCGCAGCCTGATCGCGCTCCGCAGTGCCGCCCGCGTCCTCATTGTGGGTTCCAACGAAGAATACGGCCAGATCACGGCGGACGATCTGCCCCTCAACGAACAAACACCTCTGCGTCCAGCCAACCCCTATGGCGTCAGCAAGGCCACCCAGAGCCTGTTCGCGGCGCAGTATCATTTGAGCCACGGCCTTGCGACGTTGCGGGTGCGACCCTTCACCCATATCGGGCCGGGCCAAAACGAGCGCTTTGTCACCGCCGCCTTCGCCCGCCAGATTGCCCGCATTGAAGTGGGCCTCCAACCCCCAATGGTGCAGGTCGGCAACCTCAGCGCCCGCCGCGACTTCACCGATGTGCGCGACATCGTGCGTGCCTACGCCCTCATTGCGGCCCACGGCGAGCCAGGAGCCGTCTATAACGTCGGTTCGGGCCAAGCGGTGATGATCCGCGAACTGCTCGATCTTCTGCTTGAAGCCAGCACCGTCCGCGTCGAAGTTCGCCTAAACCCTGAGTTGATGCGCCCGATTGACATCCCGCTCGTCGTCTGCGACGCCACCCGGTTGCGGGAGCAGACTGGTTGGGCACCGCAGATGCCGCTGCGCCAAACCTTACTCGACATTCTCAACTACTGGCGCGCCAAGGTTGCAGATTTTAGATTTTAGATTGCAGATTTTAGATTGCAGATTTGCCGCAACAGGACGAGCTGCATTTGCCTAAACTTTCAAGTACCTGCAAACCTTGTCTTACCGTTGAACCCTGCAACCACATGCTCTTTGCGGCTTTGCGGCTTTGCGGCTTTGCGTCAGATCGCTAGACTGTCAAGCTAGTCGGCGTTCGTCATCAAACCGACACCCGCCGGTGCAACCCTTGGCACGACTTTCGGGTAAGATAGCGCCAAACGCGCCCCGGCGGGCGCGGCTCGTTCACTGCTATGCATTAAGGAGCGCGCTATGAAAGCCGTGATCCTGGTCGGTGGTTTGGGTACTCGCCTCCGCCCCCTCACCTGTAACACGCCCAAACCCCTGATTCCGCTGGTCAATCAACCCTTTATCGAATGGATGCTGGTGCGTCTGCGCGATCAGGGCATTGACGAGGTCATTCTCGCCGTTCAGTACCTTGCCGACCGCTTCCGCGCTGTCTTGGGTGATGGTTCGCGCTTGGGGATGCGCCTCCATATCATCGAAGAACCCGAACCGCGTGGGACGGCTGGCGCAGTCAAAAATGTCGAACATCTGCTCGACGGGCCAACCTTCGTCTTCAACGGCGACGTGATGACCGACCTCGACCTCCAAGCGATGCTCGCCTACCACCGCGAACACCAGAGTAAGGTGACCATTTCGCTTACCCCCGTCGAAGATCCCACCCAGTTCGGCTTAGTTGAGATGGACAGCAACCAACGCGTCAAGCGCTTCCTTGAAAAGCCACGGGTCGAGGACATTACCACGAACTTGATTAACGCTGGCACCTACATCATCGAACCCGAGATCTTCCGCTATGTGCCGCCGAATCAGTTTTATATGTTTGAGCGTGGCCTTTTCCCTGTCGTCCTCCAGACCGGCGATGCAATGTACGGCTTCGCCTCGCGGGCCTACTGGACGGACATCGGTAAGCCGCAGACCTACCTTGACGTGCATCACGACATTCTGATTGGGAAAGTTAAGTATGGGTTTCGCGGCCAAGAAATTGCCAACCGCGTCTGGGTTGAAGGCGACGCTGACCTGCACCCCTCGGCGCAGATTGTCGGCCCGGTGGTGATTGGCGCAGGCACCGTGGTCGAACGAGGTGCCCGCATCATCGGCCCCACTGTTCTGGGTGCCAACTGTCATATTGGCCCCGATGCTAATCTCGAAGGCATGGTGCTGTGGGCCGACAACCACATCAGTGAAGGCGTCACGCTCCGTAACTCGGTGCTTGGACGCGGCAATACCATCGGCCCCAAGAGCTTCATCAGCGATGGGGCGATCATCGGCGATGACTGTAACTTTGGCCCGGAAAACCGACTTGAGCGCGGCATTCGCATCTGGCCCGGTACCGTGTTGGGCGAAAAGGCGATTTCCTTCTAAGGCAAGGTTTCAGGTGCTAGGTTTCAGGTTTCAGATCGAGCGCATCAGGAAGACTTGCGTGGGGCAAGACTGTAAGGTGCCTACGAACCTTGGCTAACGCAACCTGCCCCTGTTGGCGGTGTTTGCGTGGTGCTATCGCTTCACGCCGTGTACCCAAGACGCGCAGCAGCGTATCCGGGGCATGTGCCCGTTGGAACTGGCCGGCTACGACGTGCGCACGGTGCCGATGGCGCAGATCTGCCGCAGCCAATTGCTCGACTGGCCGCCAGAGGCGTTTGGCGAGGTAGTCCCCAGGGGGTAACGGTCACGACCCGCCACGCGGGGTCGGGCAAAAGGTGTGCTATACTTCGGCCCAGTACTTTTGCAACGTAAGCGCGTCGAGGTGTCCCTCTAGCCCGGATGCCAGGGCGTAAAGGTGGAAGCTGGTGCAAGTCCAGCGCTGTGCCGCAACTGTGATCGGTCGTTCGCTGGGAACGCCGTAAGCCAGGATGCCTGCCTCGACATGTTTTGTTCACCCCTTCTCGAGCTAAGGAGGAAGAGCATTGCCCGTGCCCCACGCTCCCCGTGACGGTTCGCCGCCTGTTCTTTTGCCCCCGCCTTCGTTAGAAGGTCGGGGGCTTTTTGATTGTAGCCAAGGTTTCAGGGGTTAGGTTTCAGGTTTCAGGTCAAGCGCATCAGGACACTTTGCGTGGGCTGAAACTGTAAAGCGACCTATCGGCTATCGGCTATCGGCTATCGGAGTCTTCACTATGCGCCCGTTGTTCCGCGTCGCTGTCTTGGCCTTTCTGTTGAC
>CAIRDL010001071.1 GCA_903877345.1 uncultured Oscillochloris sp.
GAGTGCCGTGACGAGGTGCCCCAATTCGGCTAGGGAAGCCTGAAGTTCGCGGCTAAACCCCTGGACATTCACCAACGGCGAACGCAGGTCGTGCGAAGCAACGTAGACGATCTGCTCCAACTCACGGTTCTTGCGGGCCAACTCGTTGCTCAACCGCTCCTGAATGGCTTCGGCCTGTTTGCGCGCCGTAATGTCAATTGCCACCTCGAAACGCACAGCACGCCCATCAGGCCAGCGGATGATCTGGTCGGTGATAAGCAGATCAAGATTCAAGACGGGGTTGTGGAATTCCCAGGTATGAGGCCGTCGGGTACGTAGGATCAGTTCGTTGGTGCAGAAGGAACAGCGCGTCGTCAAGCCCTGGAACTCGTGGTAGCACCTCCCGCCAATGGGGTTGCGGCCCAAGAACTGTTGGAAGACCTTATTGACGAAAAGCACCTCATCGGTCAACGGATCAACGACATAAAGAATCTCGGGGAAGGCATCAAAGATCGTCAAGAGTTGCTGATGCTGCTCGTAGCGGGCGCGCTCGGCTTGGCGGCGGTCGGTGATGTCGCGCACAATCGTCACCACATCCTGATCCTCACCAACCACCACCCGTGCCTCAAACGAATGGATCGTCCCGTCAGGGTTGGGCAGATCATACTCGAAGCGCTGGGTCGTGCCCGTATTGCGGGCCAAAGCGAGCGCCTCGGTGAACGGCTCACTAACCACAGGCGGGAGGACATCGCGGTAGTGTTTGCCGAGGAACGCCTCCGGCGGCATAAGCAGCTTGGCATCGGGCGGGGCGTAATAATCGCTAAAGCGGCCCTCCGTATCGTGGCGGAAGACCGAGTCGGGGGTGGCACTGAGCAGACTGCGGTAGCGGGCCTCGCTCTGGCGCAAGGACTGAGCGATCTGCTTGGTCGCCGTAATATCGCGGGCGAAAACGACGATCAGCGCCTCGGTGCGCTCAATCACCCGTGCGCTCACCTCCACATCGAAAAAGGTGCCATTCTTGTGGCGATGGCGCGTCTCGAAGCGGTCAAAGCCCTGGCGTAACATCCGTGTGATGCGAGCCGTCGTATCTTGGGGGCGTTCGATTGCCTCAACGTCGGCGATCCGCATCGTCAGCAATTCGGCGCGACTGTAGCCCGTCATCCGACAATAGGCGTCGTTCACCATCAGGAACCGCGCATCGCTGGCCCGCACGATCCAGAAGCCGTCAATCGCCGTCTGAACCACATCTTGGTAGAGCAACTCGGTCGGCATCGGCCCAGCGCTGCCGTGCGCCTCGGCGGCGTGGGTGCGGAGCAGCAGGCGCACCAGGGCCAACAGTTCACTAGGATGAAAAGGCGTGACGAGCAAAGCATCAGCCAAATCGGCCAAGGCTGTGGCGGCAGGGTCAGCCGGGGGTGTCGCAGCGAGCAGCGCGCAAAGGATGTGGCACGTCGCGGGGTCAGCGCGCAACGCCGCACAAACGGCAACGCCGTCGAGGTCGGGCAGCGTTTGCGCCAACAGCGCAATCGTCGGGCGGAGCGTGACGGCGAGGCGGAGACCCTCGGCACCGGAGGTGGCCTCAGCGATGCAGTAGCCCGCCGTGGTGAGGGTCTCAGTCAACGCGGTGCGGGCGGCGGGATCAGCGTGGAGGAGCAGGATGTCCGGTCGTGGTTCCATCGGCGTTCACGAGAAAAAGGGTGCAGCATCGCGGCACCAAGACTAGTATGGGGAAGACATAGATCGTAAGGTGAGTATAGCTTGTTTTGCTAGTTGGTTCAAGATGCTGGCTAGGGCTACTAGGGCTGATGCAAATTCGTTCGCCGTGGGGCTGATGAACAGTAAGGGCAGCGGAAAAATAAAACGTCTCGTCATCGCTTGACCCGTGCTGCGTGATCCGTGACGAGACCGTGCCGTGACCGATC
>CAIRDL010001072.1 GCA_903877345.1 uncultured Oscillochloris sp.
GGTTGTTGGTAAACGTACTCCGTTCGACGCGGAACAACCCGCCTTCGCCGCCTAGCCCATCAATGGCGATCGCCCCGCCGACGCTGTCGCTTGCCGTTGCGCCCAAGGCCGTGTTGTTGCTGAAACTGCTGTCCAACACCGTCAGCGCGCTCTGGAGCAGATGGATCGCCCCGCCTGCCCCATTCATCGCATCATTGTCAAGGAACTGACTGTTGCGGACACTCACCGTGCCGCCCTGTGAATAGATCGCCCCGCCGCCAAAGTCGTAGGCATTCAAGCCTGTTGGGATACTGGTTAAAAGCACATCGTTATTAGTGAAGGTTACATGTTCAAGCACCAAAACCGGCTTGAACTGAGGCTGCGCGGCCCCAAACACGCTACGGATTGCCCCGCCGTTCGCTTCGTCCCCCGTGGCACCGCTGGCGAAACCCCCGGTGAGCGTCAGATTCTGAAGGGTGAGGCTGCTGCTGCCGAGATTGCCGAAGGTGTGATGGTTGAAAAGCCGTACCTTTTGGCCCTGAAGTGTGATCAGATCTCCGCCGTTCACTAGCGTCTCTGGGGCGGTAATGTCGAGCGTCTGGGTGATAAGAATCGTATGCGGACTCGTCCCACAGTTGAAGGTGATACTACCTCCATCAACAAGGGTAGCGGCGAGCGCTTGGGCCGTACAACTCGCCGGGGTGCCGTTCCCGACCACTTTGCTCGCGGCGGCGACCGGGTGCGCCGCACCCAGGCCCAACGTGATGACGAACTGAACCAAGAGAGAGCGGATCAGCCACCGTTGGGGTTTTTGGCGCTTGTGAAGCATTGGGACGCCTCCCGTGAATTGAGGGCTATCGGCTATCGGCTATCGGCTATCGGCTATCGGCTATCGGCTATCGGCGCAACCTGTACCACCCCTAGCGTAACATAATCGCCGCCGGCACTGCCATCTGCGGCCCAAACCTGTTGTCGCCGCCCGTCTTTGTCGGGGCGATAGAGGCCGACACGCAGGTTATACGGGCCGGGCGGCAGCGTGGCGGGCAGCGTAAGACGGAGCGTGTCGGCCAGCCAATCGTCCGGCGTCCAACTCGGGAAGGGCAACGCCCCGCCGTGGGGTTGGCTGTTGCTCTGGGCGACGATTGCGCCAGCGCCGTCAACCAAATGGACGAAGATCGTCCACGGACGCGGCACCGGCTCAAGGCTATGCCAGGTAAGCGTAAGCGGCAGGGCGGTGCCGGGTCGCGCCGGGCCGTCCAGACGCCAACCGCGCACCTCGACCCCGCGCTCCCACGCGGCGGCAAAGCGCCCATAGGTCGGGCTACCGAGAGTCGCCTGGGCCACGTCAGGCGCGAGCGCCACCCAAGGGTAGGCGGGCCGGATCACGCCGAGAGGCATGGCGACCGCCAGGGCAAACAGGGGCACCAAGAGCAGAGGCGGCGCGAGCTTGCCGAGGGCGGCGCGCACCCCCAACGCCAGCAGCACCCCGCTTGCCCCAAGCGCCGGAAAAAGCATGCGCCCCTGCCAAGCCACCAGGCCCGCCGTCGCGGCGAAAGCCAGCGTCCACAGGCCGGCCAGCGCGACGGCGAGGACGGGCAGTTCCAGTGCCGTCACTGCGCGGTAGCGCGAGGTGCGCCGCGTCCACCCGACCAGTGCTGTGCCGCACACCCCCGCGTACAACCAGAGCATCCATGCGGGCGGATGCACACTCATCCAACCAAAGCGCGCCCAGAACGAGCCGAAGAGTTGCCGAACGGCTCCGCGCCACGCCACCGGGTCACGCCAGCCGAACGGTTGCGTGGCAAACTCAGCGGTGAACGCGCCGAGGCCGAACCAGTCACCGTAGAGCATCTGGTTGCGCCAGAACCACCATCCCGCCACCAGCAGCGCGGGGCACATCCACGCGACGGTTAGGCCCAGGAAGCGCCGCCAGTCGCCGCCCGCAACGCGCCACCCGCCCCAAAGCAGCAGCGGCCCCAAGGCCAAGGCGCTCTGCTTGGTCAGCAGGGCCAACCCAAACAGCACGCCCGCGCTGAGCGCCCAGCGCAGCGGGGCGGTTGGCCGATCCAGCACATGCCACAGCAGCGCCGCGCCAAGGGCCGCCAACAAGGCGTCGTTGTTCACCAAGGCCGTGATGAAGAGCACCTGCGGGTTGCAGGCCACGAGGGTTGCGGCCAACGCGGGGAGCCACGGGTCACGCGGGGCCAAGCGCCGCGCCGCCAGATAGGTGAAGATCACCGCAAGGCCGCCCCACAGCCCTGAAATGGCGCGGGCCAAGTGCCACGCCGCCGTCAGTCCTGTCCAAGGCCACAGTTCGCGGCTCCCCCGCTGAAAAGCCCCCGGCTCGCTACCCCCAGCCCAAACGAAGCGCGGGTTCGCCGTAAGGACGATCACCCGTTCGTTGAGCGGTAACCAAGCGACGGCGGGCAGGGCCAGCGCGTAAGCTACCGGCGGCTGATGGCCCTCGCCAGGCACCTCGCTCGCCCCAGCGCTTTGCCCCTGGACCGGCAGACGCCCCTTGGCGGCTAGGAAGAGCACATAGGCGAGATGGCCCGGTTCATCTGGCCCTTCGCCAAGCGGAATGGCCCAGTTGTAGAGGGCGTGGAGCGCGACATAGAGCGTCAGACAAAGGGCAAGGGTGCGACGCATTTGGATTTTAGATTGCAGAACTTGACCGTCTGTGCGGTTCGTAGCGTATGGCGTCTGGCATTGGGCTAAGAGCCTATCTACTATTCCAACCACAGAGCTTCCCTGGTTTACGCCGCTTTGGTGAGGACGAGGCTGCACCTGAAAGCCGCGCTGGCCCGGCAGTTGCTCCACAAGCTCCAGAAGATCTCCAAGCTGTCGCTCGCCCATCCACGCCCGCAGGGTGCCGCGCTAGGTCTGGTCAGCCCAGATCTTCTTGAGCCGGATGCCCCGCTGCGCGGTCGCATCGCACACCCGTACCGCTCTCCATCAGCGATGTTCGCGGCATGCACAACCATTTTCTTAGCCTATGCCGTTTTCTACACGATATTTCTCGCGTAGCACATCAATGCTCGTCAATATGTCGTCTTGATCAGCATAATACCAGTACTCCCAACCATTAAACGTCGGCTTGTCTTGAGTCAACGCCGCGATTCGATGCATTGAGCCGGTTTGATCATTCCAGACAAGCTGTGCATCTGCCTTTATTATGGCGGTAACTCGACGGTCTTTTGAGAAAATCTGTTGTCCAACGCGAAGATATTGCGATTCAATAAGTTGACCAAAACTCACCCGAGGTGCATCACGCTTGGATTTCGTGACTAACGCTGCATCACTGCAAAGCGTAAGCGGTATGGTTGCGATGCGTTCGCGGGCAAGCTCAATATATGCGGAGGATAGCTCAATCCCAACATAGTTGCGCCGTAGTTTCTTGGCCACCGCTCCGGTAGTTCCTGAACCAAAAAACGGATCAAGAATAATATCGCCAGGATTACTCGATGACAGAATGACGCGATAGAGCAGCGCTTCGGGCTTTTGGGTCGAATGAGCCTTCTTTCCATCTAGCTTGATGCGCTCTGTACCGGTGCAAAGCGGAATAAACCACACGCTTTGCATTTGTTTTTCGTCGTTGAAGTGTTTCATTGCCTGATAATTAAATGTGTAATTCTTTTGATCTGAGGATTTCTTGGCCCAAATCATTGTTTCAGTCGCATTTTGAAAGCGGGTACCACGAAAATTCGGCATAGGGTTTGCTTTATACCAGATCACATCATTCAAAATCCAATATCCTAGGTCCATCATGATTTTACCAACACGAAAAATATTGTGGTATGAGCCAATCACCCAAATAGTGCCGGTATCCTTTAATACCCGCTGACATTCCTTGAGCCAGTTCTCGGTAAATTGGTCATAGGCATTGAAACTGGCAAACTGATCCCAATCATCGTCAACGCCAGCAACAATCGTTTGATTAGGACGAAAAAGTTCATTCTGTAGCTGTAGATTATAGGGAGGGTCAGCGAAAATTACATCAATAGATTTTTCTGGTAGTGTTTTCAAAACCTCAATACAGTTCCCTTGAATGATTTCATTTAAGGCTAGACGCGGTGAATCTCGTTCTTCCAGAAGTCCTCGCTGTTGCATAGCCTTGATCTCCTTGGGCGCTTCAAGCCCAGCCTCTTACTGCCTGCGCACAATTGTACGACCTTTCATTGTTTGCGTCAACATGACGTGAGGGAAGCGGATCTTTTTACCTGTTCCGTCGTGAC
>CAIRDL010001073.1 GCA_903877345.1 uncultured Oscillochloris sp.
ATCTGCCTCGCTACCCTTTACGCCGACCAAGGTTCCTGGGCCGGTGCCGAGGCGCTGCTCACCCTGCCGCGTGGCGCTGGCGGCATGGGCATGGGACACGGTCAAGGCATGGGCCAGGGCATGGGCGCACTGCGGAGCAGTCTGGCGTTGGCTGATGCCGACGGGCGCGTCGTGGCTGATCCGACGGGATTGGTCACGCATCCAACCCTAAGTGCGAGCGAGCAAGCTGAAGCGCTACCCATCCTCGTCGCGGGGCGCACGGTCGGCTATCTGTTGGTGCGTTCAACTGGCGGCACAACCCTGCCGGTGGCGGCGCAACATTTCCTCGACACGTTCAACGGCACCCTCTGGACGGCGGGGTTGTTGGCTGGGGTGCTAAGTTTGGGGTTGGGGTTGCTGATTGCCCGAGGGTTGGCGGCCCCGTTGCATCGGTTGGCGACAGGGGCGCGGCGCATTGCGGAGGGTCATCTCGCCGAACGGGTGCCGGATCGCGGCCCCGCCGAGGTGCAAATGGTCGCCACGGCCTTTAACGAAATGGCAGCGAGTCTTGAAGCGGGCGAGACTCAGCGCCGCTACATGGTCGCCGATATTGCCCACGAGTTGCGTACACCTCTGACGGTGGTGCAAGGCAACCTGCGGGCGATTCTCGACGATGTGTACCCGCTGAGCAAGGCGGAAGTGGCGACGATCTATGAGGCTACGCTGGGGCTGCGGCGGTTGGTAGACGATCTGCGCGAACTCTCATTGGCTGAGGCGGGGCAGCTTGACTTGCAACTTCAACCGCTGCCCGTAGCTCCGTTGCTCGCACGTGAAATCGCCCTCTTTGCTGAGCTTGCCGCCACCCAGGGCGTGACGCTCCAGGCTGAACCACTCGCCGCCGTGCCAGACGTTCGTGCTGACCCTGAACGTTTGGCCCAAGTACTGCACAATCTGGTCAGCAATGCGTTGCGCCATACGCCCGCCGGGGGTAGCGTGACGCTTAGCGCGACGGTTCAGGCAGCGAGCATCGTCTTTGCGATTTGCGACACCGGCACGGGGATTGCCCCCGCCGACCTGCCCCGCGTCTTCGAGCGTTTTTACCGGGTTGACCGGGGGCGGGCGCGTGAAGCGGGCGGCAGCGGATTGGGGTTGGCGATTACCGAACAGCTTGTCCGGCTCCAAGGCGGAACGCTTGGAGTAAGCAGCGTTCTTGGTCAGGGGAGCCGCTTCTGGTTTGCCCTGCCTGTTTCAGAGTTTAGATTTTAGATTTTAGAGTGCAGCTTTAGACGAACTTCGTGGGTGCTTTAGGGCAGCGGAAGATTTAAAACCTCCCGTCTGATCCGTGTTGCGTGATCCGTAATCGGTCAGGGTGCGGCCCGGTCACGGATCACGGATCATTTGCACGCCCTGGATGCTTAAAAAATTCCATGTCCCTTACAGTTCAAGCACACGCAAGGCGTTCTGATGCGCTCGACCTGAAACCTGAAACCTGGCCCCTAAAACCTTGTCTTCGCCTGATGGAATTGCCACAGCATCCATCTCCCACAGTTGACAGGCATCCCCGAGTCGTGCATAGTACGTGCGCCCTTTGGCATTTGCTAGCGTTCACCCCCACGATGGTCGGGCCTTCCCTCCTTGGCAATGTAGCCAGCGGTGGCACCTGCTGCCACGCTGCACCTCGTTCCTCCGCGCTGCGCCGCCTAACAAGGCGGGCGCGTGGCTGGATGTTTTCTCTTTGCCTATGGAGGTTCCTGTGCGCCACTCACCCCGCGCCCTGCTGCTGCTCATGCTGCTGCTCACGGCCTGTGGCGGCACGCCTGCCGCCCCGTCGCCCGCCGCCGTCGCTCCGCCCACGGTGGGTACCAAGATCACGCTGAACGTCTTTGCCGCCGCGTCGTTGACCGATGCCTTCAAAGCGCTGGCCCCCGCCTTTGAGGCTACCCACCCTGGCGTCACGGTGGTCTATAACTTCGCCGGGGCGCAACAACTCGCTGCACAAATCAATGAGGGTGCCCCGGCTGATGTTTTCGCCTCGGCGAATCGCACGCAGATGGACGTGGTGCTTGCCAGTTCCAAGGTCATCAGTGGCACCGAACGCATCTTTGTCCGCAACCGGCTGGTCGTGATTACCCCGAAGGCAAACCCCGCTGGCCTTACGTCACTCAAGGATCTGACGAAGCCGGGCGTGAAGCTGATCCTCGCCGCGAAGGCTGTGCCCGTCGGCCAATACGCGCTTGATTTTCTGAGCAAGGCCAGCGCTTTGCCGGAATATAGCGCGAGCTACAGTTCCACCGTGCTTGCCAATGTGGTTTCGTATGAGGACAATGTGCGCTCGGTGCTGACGAAAGTTGCGTTGGGTGAAGGTGACGCTGGCATCGTCTACACCACGGATGCGGCGACCCAGGCGGCGGCGATCAGCACCATCACCATCCCGGACGAACTCAACGTTGTCGCGGCCTATCCCATTGCGCCGCTTGCGGGCAGCAAGGTGCCGGAACTCGCCCAAGCCTTTGTGACCTATGTGCTAAGCTCGGAGGCTCAGCAGGTGCTGGTGAAGTTTGGCTTTATTGCCGTGAAGTAGCATCGGCTAGTCCGGTAGGGCTACGTCAAAGTCGTTCGCCGTGGGGCTGAAGCCCTCGGCTACGTTTACGAAGCCTGCTGAAGCAAGCTCAATAGCCCGCGAAGACGGGCTTCGTACCCGTAGCCGGAGGCTTTAGCCTCCCGGCGCGTGACTTTGACGTGGCCCTAGCTAGTCCGGCTTTTTGGGTTGCTAACCCCCTCCAACGGCGGTATCATTGGCGCGAGTCGAACCTACCCCTGATCCGAAGGGCTACACAGGTATTTGTGCAGTACCAGAAGCAAGGAACATCTCATGCGTTTGAGTGCACGGAATCAACTCGCCGGGACAGTCCAGTCCATCAAAGAGGGCGTGATCACTGCCGAGGTGGTGGTCAAACTGGACGGTGGCGAAGCGGTGGTCGCGGTGATCACCGTCGAATCAGTTCATAGTTTGAATCTGAAGGTCGGCGACAAGGTACGGGCGATTATCAAATCAACTGAGATCTTGATCGCCACCGAGGCGTAAGGGACGTGGATCCTCTTAATTGTCCCGTCGTAACGTGTGATTCGTGATCCGTGATTCGTGATCGCTCAAGGTGCGGCCTGGTCACGGTTCACGCATCACGGATCACAGGGCGACCGGGACGGTTTAGATTTTCTGCTTCCCTACCTGTGGTTCGATGGGCC
>CAIRDL010001074.1 GCA_903877345.1 uncultured Oscillochloris sp.
GCCACAAGCATCTGGTGGCGAAACTGTTGCGTCGCCGCACCGCCGACGTGGGTGACGTGCGCTGTCGGCACTTGCCAGATCGCCCAACCCGCCTGTCGGATCCGCCAACACCACTCAATCTCCTCGCTATACATAAAGTAACTCGCATCCAACGGCCCAACCGTCGCCAACACGGCCCGGCGCACCAGCATACACGCGCCGAGCGGGTGGTCAATCGGGAAAGGTTCGTCGCCGCCTTCTTGCGGGTAGCGCCCGTGCCACCACGAGCCGTACAGACGCCCTGGCAGCACTTCACCAGGCGGGAAGAGGTCGAGGGCCGTCATCAGGAGGGTCGGGAAGCGAAACGCGGCAGGCTGGAGCGTTCCGTCGGGGTTGAGCAGCCGTGGCCCCACCAACCCCACGCGGGGGTGCTGTTCCAGAAAAGCCACCAGAGCCTCGATAGCCCCTGGATGCACGACCGTGTCAGGATTGAGCACCAACAGGTAGTCGGGCAGTGCGCCAAGGGCCGCAAGACCGACGTTCGTGCCGCCAGCAAACCCAAGATTGCGGCCCGCCGCAAGCAGTTCAATCGTTGGAAAGACGGAGCGCACCATCGCTGCGCTGTCGTCGTGCGAGGCGTTATCAACGACGATGATCCGCAAGGGGAGCTGACAGTCCATCAGCGCAGCAAGGCAGGCGCGCAGAAGCGCGGCGGTGTTGTAGCTGACGATGATCACAGCGACAGTGGGGTAGCTCATAACGCGCCGGATTGTAGCGCCGAACCGCCGGGTGTGCAAGGCCCGCTTTGCCTTGGTGGTGGATGCTGCTACAATGGCTCCTGGCATTGAGGGCTGCTCAGCGCGGCTGCCTATCCTTGGGCGTCCGCAGGCAATAGTGCGTTTATGTTAAAGTTTGCGATTGATTTGGCCTTACGCGCCGGGGCGGTGTTGCGGGCCGGCCTTACCCACGAACGCACCGTCACATCGAAGGGGCACGCCGATGTGGTCACCGACATTGATCATGCCAGCGAGGCGCTCATCATCGGGGCTATCGGCGAGCGTTTCCCCGACCACGCCATGCTTGCCGAAGAACGTGGCGCACTGGTGGGCCACAGTGAGTATCAGTGGCTAATTGATCCCCTTGATGGCACGCTGAACTACCTCCACGGCAACCCGATCTTCTGCGTCTCCCTGGCCCTGTTGCGCCACGGCGAATTGCACCTCGGGGTGATCTACGACCCGTGCCGCGACGAACTTTTCGCCGCCGAACGGGGTGGCGGTGCCCATTGCAACGGTCGCCCCCTGAGTGTTTCACGCACCGAACTGCTCGCCCGCGCCTTGGTGACCACCGGCTTTCCCTATGACCGTTTCAGCCAACCTGACAATAATCTGCGCGAACATACCCACATGCTGTTGAAATGTCAGGACATCCGCCGCTCCGGCTCGGTCGCGCTCGATCTCTGCTACATCGCCGCCGGGCGCACCGATGCCCATTGGGAGCTTGGGCTTAGCCCGTGGGATGTCGCGGCGGGGGCGTTACTCGTGCGGGAGGCTGGCGGAACGGTGACTGACTGGCAGGATCAGCCGTGGCGACCCGCCGAAGCCCGCTTGGTTGCCTCAAATGGCAGCATCCATGACGAGATCCTGCGCGAACTGGGGTTCGTGCGCCAAGGACTCTAGCTGGGCAAAAGGGGAATCGCATGGCCTACTATATCCGTGACTTCGTGAGCGCAGGGCCAGTGCTTAGCCCCAGGCGCCCGACCATCAACGAGTTTTTTCTTTCCAGCTACACGCTGAATATTTACACCGGCTGCGAACTCGGCTGTCCCTACTGCGATAGTTGGCTCTATAGCGACCGGCTGCTCAACGAGATCGTGCGGGTGCCGCTCGACTTGCCCCAACGACTTGCTGCCGAACTTGAACAGGTGGATCGGGGCGACCTCATCGCGATTACGGCCCTTAGTGACCCTTACCAACCTGTCGAGCAGACCTATCGGCTCACCCGCCAAACGCTCCAAGTGTTGGCCGACCGAGGCCAACCGACTTTGCTGCTGACCAAAAGCGCGCTGGTACTCGAAGATGTGGCGCTGCTCCAGCGGATGAACGAACAGAGTCTGGCGGTCGTGATGACGACGCTGCTCACAGTAGATCCGCGCCTCGCCGAACGCCTAGAGGGGAAAGCCCCGCCGCCCGCGCTGCGCCTAGAAATGCTGGCGACGCTCCGGCGGGCGGGTATTCCTGTCGGCGTGGCCCTCTTGCCGATTATGCCCTACGTCAACGACACGGACAGCGCAATACGCAGCCTGTTGCGCGCCTGCGCCGAGGCCGGGGTGGATTTTGTGGTCTGGGACTACCTGCACATTACGAACGAGCGCCATCGGGTGCGGATCAACGAGATTCTGGCACGCCTGGGTTCATACCCGGTAAGCTACTACCGCGACATCTACCGCAACCAACCGACGGTGCAACCGCTCTATCGGCAGGATCGTGACAGCGAGTTTTTGACGCGCTGTGACGGCCTCGCCGTCGAGACTCGCGCCCCGCACCGGATCTACGCGGGGAAGTTGTCCCCGCACAACGAAGCCTCCCTGCTGCTCAAACACGCGGCTTTCCGCGACCGGGCAGCGGGCCGTGAGCGGATGGCGGTCTTGCACCGCGAGTTGGCCGACGTAGTCTACGCAGGGACGCCCGACGACGCGGCACTCCGCACGAGTCCGCTCTACCCGACGTTGCGCCAGGTGTTGGGGCGGACGGATGCGGGCTAAGCCTTGGCGCTGCGGATCGTGACCACTAACTAGTCCGTCAATGAGGTTTTCTTGCGAAAGCGTTGGCTTCGGCAAGCTCAGCCAACGGAGGCGGGCTGCGACACGTTCAGCCAACGGAGGCGGGCTGCGACACGTTCAGCCAACGGAGGCGGGCTGAGCTTGTCGAAGCCAGCATGGATACCCGAAGACTTCGTTGCCAGACCATTAACTTCGCTTGAGCCGGGCGAAGAGTTGGCGGCGCAACTCGGCGAGGCGCGTCTTATACGCAGGCGAGGCAAGCGGGTCGGTCCACATAATCAGCGCATCTTCGCCATTGTCGGTGTAGTAGCGGGTGCGGGTGCCTGCAGGCTGAAAGCCATACTTGACGTAGAGGCGCTGTGCGGTCACATTGCTAACGCGCACCTCAAGGGTGATCTGGTCGGCCCCAAGGTCATAGGCGTGGTCAATCAGGGCGTTGAGCAACAACTCACCGAGACCCTTCCCGCGCTGGCTCGGCTCCACGGCGATGGTCGTCACGTGGGCGTCGTCCACCGTCAGCCACAGGCCACCGTAACCGACGATGGGCGTGGCACTTGGGGCGACCACCTCGGGCGGTTGGGGGCGAAAGATGCTGACCAGTTGGCTAAA
>CAIRDL010001075.1 GCA_903877345.1 uncultured Oscillochloris sp.
CTGGAGTATGCGACCCGTGGCATTCGGGTGAATGCGGTTTGTCCTGGCTTCATCGAGACGCCGATGCTCGCCCGAACTGGCGTCACCAGCGACCCCGAGCGGCGCACCGCCATTGAGGGCTTACACCCAATGGCACGTTTGGGTCGCCCCGACGAGATCGCTGGGGCGGTCGTCTACCTTTGCTCCGATGCCGCCTCGTTCATCACCGGCCATGCGCTGGTCGTGGACGGCGGCTATACGGCGCGTTGAACGCAGATCTCCATCTAAAGGGTGAGCGAGGCACGATGCGTACGGTCGAAGAGTTGTTGGTGAATAATCGCGTCTGGGCCGCGACCGTGACCACCCAAGACCCCGGTTTCTTTCAGCGCCTCGCCAATCAGCAAACCCCCTCCTACCTCTGGATTGGTTGCTCAGACAGCCGCGTGCCCTCGACCCAACTAGTCGGCTTGCCGCCTGGCGAGATGTTCGTCCACCGGAATGTGGCGAACATCGTCGCGCATACCGACTTCAACTGCCTCGCGGTCCTCCAATACGCGGTCGAGGTGCTGCACGTCCAGCACATCATTGTCTGCGGCCACTACCGTTGCGGCGGCATCCACGCGGCCCTGCACGGGCACCATCTCGGCCTGATTGACAATTGGCTCCAACATGTGCAAGACGTGCGGCGGAAGCACGCGCTACGTCTCGCGGTCTGCCGTGATACTGCGACCGAGGAACATTTGCTGTGCGAACTAAACGTGATCGAGCAAGTGGTGAATGTTAGCCAAACCACCATCGTGCAACAGGCGTGGTTGCGCGGGCAACAACTCACGGTGTATGGCTGGATCTACGATGTCGAAGACGGCCTGTTGCGCGATCTCCAGATTAGGGTCAGCAGTCTTGCGACCCTTGATGTGCAATATGCCCGCGCCGTCGCGTTGGTGAGTTAGACATAGTTCGTAGAGACGCAAGATGATGCGTCTCGACAGACGCAAGATGATGTGTCTCTACGAACCGTACTGGTGGCAAAATGGCCTGTTCCGCGTCCTACAGAGTTCCTCTCCCCCAAGACTAACCTTTTTTATGCACTTTTTCTCCCTTGACGTTGCCGGATCACCGTGTAGAATTAGGGGGTGAAAACTTGGTTAAGGGAGCGCCGGGGGTCTGTTTCGTTCAGCCTTGGCCTTTCGTTACCAGTTCAGACTGTCGTAGGGATGACCGTCATGCGCGGGGCACACACTCTCACAATGCAATGGGCGACGGCTACCAGCTATCGGCTACCAACAGCTATGTCTAGGAGACTCGTGTGCACAAGCCATACTCGGCATTCTTTGTTGGCACCCCAAACGCCGAAGAGCAGCGTCTCATCCAAGACACGCGGCTCTTAGTTGACTTCCAGATGCTCACCAACACGGCCCCAAATCACGACCAGATCATCCAGGCGGTACCCGATTATGTCATGCTGCCGCTCACCCATGCCGACAAGTTGGTACTCCAACTCTTTCACCAACTACGGAATGATGGGCGCACATGCGTGGTGGTTTGGGCTGAGCAGACCCTGACCGCGTTTAGCGGGCGGGGTTATCGCTGGCGCCAAGCGGCCCCAAAAACCCTTGACGGCCTCGAACAGTTGATGGCATGGGGCAAGTGGCCGCTGCCTGTCAATTACCGTTTCACCGGCCAACTTTTGCGGTTGGTGGCAGCGGAGGCACGTTACGTGGGGTAGGGATGGGGTCAACGACAAAGCTGGAACCGCCGCTACTCAACCATGTCAAAGGGGGCGAGACGAGCTACTAGCTCGCCTCGCCCCCTGATTTGCGTCGAGGCAACGCTATTTGGCCGTAGGCGGGCCTTTGGACGCTTGCACTCCGACTTGCGCATTTGCACTGTTGACGCGATCTGCGTACGCTTGCTGCAACCTTGGCTTGTATGGAGCAACTCATGACAACCCACGCCCCGACGCCTGTTCTCCGCCCGACGCTTGTGGCGGTGTTGGCTCACCCTGATGATGAGAGTTTCGGCACCGGCGGCACGTTGGCCCGCTACAGTTGGATGGGGGCGCATGTTCATCTCATCTGTGCTACGGGCGGCGAAGAAGGCTCATTTGATCCGCACTATCTCGAAGGCTACGCCTCAATCACAGCCCGGCGCGAGGCGGAACTCGCGAGTGCAGCGCAGGCGTTGGGCCTCACCAGCGTGACGATGCTGGGCTATCGTGACTCGGGGATGGCTGGGACGCCCGCGAATCAGCACCCCGAGGCGTTGGCTGCCCAACCGCTTGAGGCCGTGACCGCTCGCGTTACCGCCCATCTTCGTCGCCTGCGGCCTCATGTCGTCATCACGTTTGACCCCATCGGCGGCTACCGTCACCCCGATCATATCGCCATTCAACGTGCGACCGTCGCCGCCTTCCACGCGGCCAGTGACCCCGCTTATTTCCCTGGCAATGAACTGCCGTGGCAGCCGCAGAAGCTCTATTTCCAAACGTTCTCGCGGCGGTTGTTGCGCGCCATCGTGCGCCTGATGCCGCTTTTCGGCCAAGACCCCCGGCGCTTTGGGCGCAACCACGATGTTGATTTGCTGGACTTGGCCGCTGTGGAGTTTCCGATCCACGCTCGGATTGATTACCTGCCTGTGGTTGCCGCCCGCTTCGCCGCCGCCCGTGCCCACGCCAGTCAAGGCGGTGAACAGTTCGCCCGTGGCCCGCTCAGTTGGTATACGCGCCTTGTTGGTGGTAAAGAAAGTTTTATGCGCGCTTTCCCCGCTGCTACGCCCGATTTGCGTGAAAACGATTTGCTCGCTGGGGTAACGTGGTGACGGGTTTATGGCTGCAAGTACCAGCGCTCGATATTCCAAGTATAGAGCGGCGAGGTGCGGTCAATCGGCCCATCAAGGGTGGTCAGCCGAGGACTGAACGCGACCGGCAGACGGTCGGCCCAGAGGAAGAGGTACGGCAGATCAGCGGCGAGACGGGCCTGGGCTTGCGTGATCGCCGCCGCCCGCTCATCAAGCAAGTAAAGCTGACGCGCCGCTTGGGCCTCGGCATCGTAGTGTGGGTCACTGTACCCGACAACATTGCGCGTCGAGCGGTCGTCAGCTTCGCCTTGGTTCAGTTGGCTTGAATGAAAGAGCGCAAAATCGTCGGGGTCGTAATAACGCACATCGGCATAATCGGGGTCGCCCGCCCCATTGCTCCAACTCCCAAGCAGCAAGTCGAAAGCGAACGGCGGCGCGTAGCGGGCGCGGATCACAGTGGCGAAACTAGCAGGCATAACCCGGATCTGCATCCCGATGGTGGCGGCGGCTTCGGCAATTTGGCGGGCGGCCAACACCCGCCGCGCATCGTCCTCGCGCACGTAGAGCGTTGCCGTGAGCGTGATCGCCTCGTGCTGGCGGATCGTCGCTCCGGCAGGCAGCGTCCAACCTGCCGTGTCGAGCATGGTACGGGCGGCGTCGAGGTTGGCCCCGGTAGCGGTAGGCGCTGGCGTCAGGTCGGCCCACGAACCAGGCAGCGCAGAGGAGGCGATGGGGATGCCTTGGCCTTTGGTGACGGTGGTCACTAAATGCGGCACCGCGACCGCCAAGGCCAACGCCTGCCGCAAACGCAGATCGGCGAAGGGGCGTCCCGCCCGCAGATTGAACCCCAAGAAGTAGTAGCCGTTCTCAGGATAGGCCGCAAGCACCGTTTGCGGGCTGGCCTGGGTTAGCGCAGCTTGGGCGCTCCAAGGCAGTTCGGCAAGTAACAGGAGTTCATTGGCGAGCGCCGCCGTGGCGGCAGTTGGCTCAGGGATGACCAGCAACTGCACGCGGTCGAGCAACGGTGCGCCACGGTGGAACTGTGCGAAGGCTTCGAGGGTGTACGTCTGACCGGGCTGTCGCTCAATCAGTTTGAAAGGGCCACTGCCGACCGGCTGCTCCCAAAAATTGAAGTTGCCCAGATCGCGGTCGGCAAGCAGGTGACGGGGCAAAATGGGTACCGCCAGGGCGGCCAACACCGGCGCGAAACGACTGGTGAGTGTCAGGACGATGGTGGTAGTGGTGGGGGCGGTGGCGGCAGCGATGTAGCGCAAATCAGCGAGGAGGGCGGTGCTAGTGGGGGGCAAACTGCGTAGGCGTTCGAGGGTGAAAAGCACATCGGCGGCTTCCAGGGGTGCGCCGTCGTGCCAAGTCAAGCCGCTACGCAGCGTGAAAGTGATAGTACGCCCATCGGGGGTGGCGTCCCACATTTCGGCCAAATCGGGGACAGGGCGCAGACGATTGTCGAGGCGCATCAGGCCGCTGTAGAGCAGCGTCGTGAGTTGCTCTTCGCCACGCGAGCGGGGCTGCCAGGGGCGCAAGTTGGGCACATCGGCGGCGAGGCGCATGGTTAGGGTGCCACCACGCGGTAAGGGGGTCGCTGTGGGCGGCTCGGTGGGGCGCAAGTCGGCGGTGGGTTGGGGTGTCTGGGGATCAGCGAATGGGGTGCAGCCCGCCAACAGGACGATGACCAGCCAAACCACTCCCAGGCTCAACAGAAAGCGGTGGCGCACGGGTGCGAAGCTCATAGGGAACCATTATAGCCTATGCACGTAGGGGGGCATTTCACCACGATCAGCGCACCCGTGCTTTAGATTTTGGATTGGTCGCAGCAGGACGCGGTGCATTTGCTAAAACGGTCAAGCCGTTCCGGTCACCGTTTAACCCGTGATGCGTGATGCGTGATCGGTCACGCATCACGGGTCACGGGTCACGCATCACGACTACCCCCGCACCGTGCGCTGGAACAGGCTCAAGGCCAGCCATGTACCGAGCGCAGCGAAGAGTGCGATCATCGCAACGCTGAGGGGCATGGGCAGCGTCGCTTCGACCCCAAAGGCCAAGGAGCGCACGGCGTCAATCAGGTAGGTGGTGGGATTGAGCAGGACAATGACCTGCATCCAGGTAGGTAGCACATTCAAGGGATAGAGGGCATTTGAGGCGAAGAGCAGGGGTAGGTTGAAGAGGAAGATCATCCCGTGGTAGCCCGCAATCGAGCGTGAGACGGCGGCGACTGCGAGGGCCAAGCCGCTGAAGCCGACCGCAAAGAGGGCTAAGAGCAGCAGCGCGAAGAGCCAACCCAGGGGGTTCAGCGCCAGTCGCGCCCCCATCAGCACGCCCACCACCAGCATGATTGCCGCCTGGATCAGTGCCTTTGTGGCGGTGCTGGTGGCGCTGCCGAGAAGAATACTGATGCGCGGAATCGGCGCAGTCAGATATTCCTTGAGAATGCCGCGCAACCGTTCGTCAAGCATGACCATCCCGCCGCCCACCGCTCCGCCCAAAGCGCTCAGCGCAACAATGCCGGGGAGAATGTACGACATGTAATCGCGACCCTCCACATTGCTGATCAGCCCGCGCATCCCGACCCCGAAGAGCACCACCCAGAGTACCGATTGAAGCGCCAAGCCGATAAGTTCCTCCCGGTTGCGGAAGAACTTGACCATGTGTTTGTTCCAGATGACGTAAGTCGCATACATACGCAAAGCTTTCTAAGGGTAGCAGATCTTTTTCATTGTCCCATCGTGACGCGTGATCCGTGATCGGTCAAGGCGCGACCCGGTCACGCATCACGCATCACGCATCACGCAGAGCGTGGCCGGTATGGTGCAGGAAGACATCGCCTAAGCTGGGCCGCGCAACGGTAACATCGTCAACCTGAAAGCTCTTCCCACTAGCGACACTAAGCACCTCAGCCAAACGCCGACTGCCGCTATCCACATAGATCATCACCACCCCACCCTCTGCATCGGTGGTAGCCCGTTCGACAAAGGGCAGTTTCGCCACCACACTGGCGAAATCGGCCACACTGGCGAAATCGGCCCCCTGACCGCGCACCCGGATCACGTCCGCACCAAGGGCCGCAACGAGCGCTTCCGGTTGCCCATCAGCGACGACGCGCCCCTGGTCAACAATGCCGACGCGCCCCGCCAGCGCCTCCGCTTCGTCCATATAATGCGTCGTCAGCAGCAGCGACAGACCACGGGTGCGGTTCAGGTCACGGATGTAGCCCCAGATTCCCACCCGGTTCTGCGGGTCAAGCCCCTGCGTCGGCTCGTCAAGGAAGAGGATGGCGGGTTCAGTCATCAGGCCACGGGCCAATTCGAGGCGACGCTTCATGCCGCCTGAATAGGTGCGAACGCGCCGGTCAATCGCGTCGTTCAGTTGCACCAAGTCAACCAATTCGCCAATGCGGCGGCGGCGCTCGCTACTAGACTGACGGTAGAGCTGCCCGTGAATGTTAAGAACCTCGCGCCCGCTGAGATCTTGATCAACCGCAATGTCCTGAAACGTGACCCCAATCGCCCGGCGCACCTCATCAGCGGCGCGCACGACATCATGCCCGGCCACGCGGGCCGCCCCCGCCGTCGGTTGAATGAGCGTGGTCAGGATGCTGATCGTGGTGGTCTTGCCCGCTCCGTTTGGCCCCAACAGGGCAAAGATCATCCCCACCGGGACGGAAAGATCGATCCCGTTAATCGCTGTCACTTCACCATAGCGCTTCACCAAGCCACGGGCCTCGATGGCAAGTTCAGTCATGACCAACACTTTCGTCTGTACCCATACCAGGGTCAAATACTACTCGATCAGGGTTCTTCCGCCACCGTCTATTATGCACCATGTAAATTGCTGCATGCGCTGTTGGAGATGAACGCTTGTACGTCCAGTGGAACATGACAAAGGCGGGGGATCGCCCCCGCCCTGACTGAAGCGATGCCTCGCAGCATCCACCCGTTAGGCATGGCTCATCCGCACATCAACCACGCGTTCGACCACAGGGGTGATCAGTTCACGTGTCTCTTCGGGGGTGAGACCGGCGACCTTGAAGGTGACGGTACTGTGACCGGGGGACTCGCCGGTGAAGGTGCCGAGTGCCAGAATATTGCCGCCCGCCCCCGCGATTACGGCGGTAAGCTTGGCAAGCTGACCAGGTTCATCAAGCATCCGAATCTCGCAGCGCACGCCGGTATCGCGGGCGCCCATGAGCTCAAGCAAAATCTTGAACAGGTCAGTCTCGGTGATCATCCCGACGACATCGCCGCCGCGCATAACGGGCAACCCACCGACGCGCTGGTCGGCCATGATCCGGGCGGCCTCCTCAATGGGCGTATCCTCGGTGAGCGTCAACACCGTGTGGGTCATGATCGGTTCGACCGTTAGCTTGCTCAACAGGTAATTCAGCTCCCAGATGCTTAGAGTAGTCGCATTCGAGGGCGAAGCGTTGAGCAGATCCTTCATCGAGACGATGCCGATGAGTTTGCCGTGGGCGATAACGGGAACGCGGCGGATATGTTCAGTACGCATCAGGTGGAGGGCGTCATTCAGTGGTGTGTCAGGGCTGACACTGATCACGGGACGACTCATACGTTCGCCGACAAACATGGTTGCCTCCTTTCAGGCCATTGTGCAGAAGAGTGGTGCTGATAGGGGATTAGGCACCGGCCTACCTATACTATAGCACGGCCCGATACGGGGACTAATTGTTGCGAGGTGAGCGTTACCGTTTGGGGACTACCTCCCCCAACCCCTCCGGCGGCCAGTCGAGCAATTGCCCCCGGCAGATCTGCGCCATTGGCACTTTGCTCACGTCGTAGCCGGCCAGTTCCAACGGACACTTCCCACGAATCCGCTTTTGCGCGTCCTGGGTGAAGGGCGTGAAGCGGTAACACCACTCAAACACTGCCAGATAGGTCTGTGCCGTCTCGATCCGGTCGAAGCCGCAGAAGTTCTGGTAGTGCTGC
>CAIRDL010001076.1 GCA_903877345.1 uncultured Oscillochloris sp.
GGGCGCGGTTCGGCGATGGCGCAGTGCTACAACCACATCATCATGCCGCTCGCCTCGCGCCGCGATAAGGTGACGCAGGTGCGTTGGGGCATCAAGGATTTCGTCCATCGCTTTGGCCGTCGCCCCGAAGGGATGTGGCTGCCTGAGACGGCGGTGGATCTCGAAACCCTTGAGCTTATGGCCGAGCATGGTGTGTTGTTCACCGTGCTTGAACCCAGCCAAGTTAGTCACTGCCGCCTCTTGGGCGAGACGGTCTGGACTGATGTGCGTGGGGCGCGCATTGATCCGACCCGCCCCTACGTGGTCAACCTGCCGAGTGGGCGCTCCCTCGCGGTCTTCTTCTACGATGGGCCGGTTTCGCGAGCCGTGGCCTTCGAGCGCCTTTTGGTCAGCGGCGTCACCTTCGCGGGGCGCATTGCCGGCACCTTCAACGAGTACCGTCCTTGGCCCCAGATTGCCAACATTGCCACCGATGGCGAAACCTACGGCCACCATCATCGTCACGGCGAAATGGCCCTCGCCTACGCGCTTCAGCATATTGAAGAGCGCGGGCTGGCGAAACTGACCAACTACGCCAGCTATTTGGCAACCCATCCGCCCACCCACGAAGTGCAGATTGTCCAAAACACCGCTTGGAGTTGCGTCCACGGGCTAGGTCGCTGGAGTACCGATTGTGGGTGCAACAGCGGCACGGCGGGCTGGCGGCAACACTGGCGCGCACCCTTGCGCGCCGCCCTTGATTGGCTCCGTGACGCCCTCGCCATCAAGTTCGAGGGGCTGGGGCGGCGCTTGCTCAACGACCCGTGGGTAGCACGCGACGACTACATCAGCGTGGTGCTCGACCACGCGCCCGCGACGGTTGAGGCGTTCCTCGCCCGTCACGCCCGTGCGCCGCTTGACCAAGATGGGCGCATTGCCGTCCTTAAACTCATGGAACTCCAGCGTCACCTCATGCTGATGTATACCTCGTGCGGCTGGTTCTTCGATGATTTGGGCGGCATCGAGACCGTGCAAGTGATTATGTACGCCGGGCGCGCCGTCCAGTTGGCCCGCGAACTTTTCGGTGATGATAGCGAGGCCGCCTTCCTCGAACGGCTCGCCCTCGCCCACTCAAATGATCCCGTCATCGGCAACGGACGGCAGATCTACGAGCGCAAGGTGCGCCCCGCGATGGTTGACCTGCGGAAGATTGGGGCGCACTACGCGATGTCTTCGCTCTTCGATGGCTACGAAGAGCGCGACCGCGTCTATGGCTATGCGGTCGAACGTGAGGACTACAACCTCATTCCGGCGGGCAAGGCGCGCCTGGCTCTGGGGCGGATCAGGATTAGCTCGACCGTCACTGGCGAAACGGCCCGCCTCAGCTTCGGCGTGCTCCATCTGGGCGACCACAACATCTCCGGCGGCGTGCGCGACTTCGAGAACCTCGAGACCTACAGCGCCTTGGCGGAGGAGATCACCGAACTCTTCTTGCGCGCCGACATTCCCGGCGTCATTCGCCTGGTTGATCGTAACTTCGGCCAAGAGGCGTATTCGCTGAAGTTGCTCTTCGGCGACGAGCAACGCCGCATTCTCAGTATGGTGCTCAACTCAAGTTTGGCCGACGCGACTGCCGCTTACCATCAAATCTACGAACACCACGCGCCGCTGATGCGTTTTCTGGCGAGTATGGGCACGCCAGTGCCACGCGAGTTCCAGATCGCCGCCGAGTTCGCCATCAACACCGAGTTGCGCCGTCTGATTGAGGCCGACAGCCTCGATCTGCCCCGCATCTCAGCCTTGCGCCGCGAGGCGTCCCGCTCTGGGGTGAGTCTCGACAGCCCTGGGCTTGGCTACGCCCTGACGCGCAGCATCGAGCGTCTGAGCGAGTCGTTCCGCAAGAACCCAGAGGAACTGTCGTTGCTCGCGCAACTTGACGGGGCGGTCGGGTTAGCCCATAGCTTACCCTTCGAGGTAGACATCTGGAAGGCACAGAACGTCTATTACGATCTGCTCCAACAGATCTACACTGAGTTTCAGGAGGAAGCCTCCCAGGGTTACGCCGATGCCCAACAGTGGGTAACGGCCTTCACCTCATTGGGGAAAAAGCTGAGCTTTCGGCTTTGAGACAATAGGTACTTTACCGTCTTGGGCCACGCAAGTCTTCCCGCTGCGCTTGACCTGCAACCTAAAACCCAGCATCTGAACCCTTGGCGCACTGCGGTTACAATGGCAGCACACACCCGCCGTCAGACAAGATTGCAGCTTTGCCACAACAGGACGCACTGCATTTGCCCAAACTGGCAAGTACCTGTGAACGTTGTCTCGCCCATGAAGGGGAAGTATTCGATGCCGAATCCACCTGCCCCGCGTCTCCTTTGGACGCCCCCTGCGGCGTTTCAGGATGCCAGTAAGCTCAAGGCTTATCTGATTTGGCTGAACGCTACTCGTGGCCTTAGCTTCCAAACGTATACCGAACTCTGGCGCTGGTCGGTAGACCACTTGGAGGCGTTTTGGGCCTCGCTCTGGGACTATTTCAAGCTGGAGTCGCCTACGCCGTACCACACTGTCCTCTCCAGCCACACTATGCCGGGCGCCCGCTGGTTTGAGGGCGCAACGCTCAACTATGCCGCGTACATCTTCCGCAATGCGACGACCGCGCACCCCGCGCTGCTCTTCCAGTCCGAGACGCAGCCCCTTACGCCGGTGAGTTGGGCGGAGCTTGCGGCGCAGACGGCAGCGGTTGCGGCGGCGCTCCGCACCCTGGGGGTTGGCCCTGGCGACCGGGTGGTGGGCTACCTGCCGAATATGCCGCAAGCTCTCGTCGCCTTCCTCGCCACCGCCAGTTTGGGCGCAATCTGGTCAAGTTGCTCGCCCGATTTTGGCAGCCCCAGTGTGCTTGACCGCTTCAAACAGATCGAACCCAAGGTGCTGATCGCGGTTGATGGCTATCGCTATGGCGGTAAAGCCCATGACCGCCACGCCGCCGTCGCGGAAATCCAGGCCGCCCTGCCAACGCTCGTGGCGACCATTTTCGTGCCTTACCTTGACCCAACTGCCAGCGCGACGGGGCTTCGTGCGCCTATCCTCACGTGGGCCGAGGCTTTGGCAACGCCCGGTGCGCTGCGTTTTGAGCAGGTGCCCTTTGCCCATCCGCTGTGGGTGCTCTACTCATCGGGCACAACTGGCCTGCCCAAGCCCATCGTGCAGAGTCAGGGCGGCATTCTTCTGCAGCATCTCAAAGAGTTGAGCCTGCACCTGAATGTGCA
>CAIRDL010001077.1 GCA_903877345.1 uncultured Oscillochloris sp.
AAAGCCAGGGGGCTGCCCACCTCAAGCCGCACGAAGACGATGAAGAGCAGGCTGGTGACGGTGCCCAACAGCGCCAGGAGCGCCAGGTTGAGCAGGAATTTGCCCAGATAGACCGCCACTGGCGGCGCGGCTAAACGGAGCGCCGCCAGCGTGCGCGTCTCTTCTTCATGCACAAAGCCCCGCGAAAGCCCAGTGATCGCGGCGAAAAGCAGCGCCACCCAAAGCAGCGACGACTGGATCAGCAGCGCCTCTTCAGTGCGTCTGAGGCCAATAAAGGTCGTCCCGATGCTCACGATGACCGCCGTACAGGCCGCGAAAAGCACCATCGCGTTGATCGCGTAGCGCGTTCGCAACTCCGTGCGCAGATCTTTTTGAAACACCGCCCAAGCCGCCGCCAACACCTCACGCAGCCCGAGGGTGGCGGACGCTTGCGCTCTTGCGGGTGACTGCGTTGCTCGTGGCTCAGGCCGTTCCATGCTCATCCGTCAAGCTTCAGCACAAGATCCCCGTAGCGTAACTCGCGGGGGTCGTTGGTGGCAATAACCACCAGACCGTGTTGGCGCTGTTCGGCGATGACCGCAGCAACAACGCCTGCTCCGCGCTCATCAAGCGTAACGGTGGGTTCATCGAGCAACAGGGCGGGCGGGTGATGGAGCAGGGCGTAGGCGTAACGTAGTCGTTGCGCCATGCCCGAGGAGTAGGTCGCCAACAGGTCGTCGGCGCGTCCGCCAAGGCCAAGGCGTTCAAGCAGCGCCTCAAGCTCCGCATCAGTGCGCTTGAGGCGGCGCACCTCGGCGAAAAAGCGCAGGTTCTCGCGGGCAGTCAAATCGCGGTAAAGCATCAGGTCGGGGGCGACCCATCCGATCAGGTGACCGGCGTCCCGTGGGTCGAAGGCGGTTTCGCCCATCACATAGGCGATCTGGCCGGCATCGGGGCGTTGCAGGCCCGCCAACAGCCGCAAGAAAGTGCTTTTGCCGCTCCCATTCTGCCCACTGACCACTAGCGTCTCGCCGACGTGAACCTCAAGGGTGACGTCAGCGAAGACTCTGCGTGGGCCGTAGCCTGCGGCCACGCCCTCAACTAGCAGCCTACATTCCACCGGGCGATTGTAACACACAGGCGGGGCGCGCCCCAACTACTTGCCGTGAAGCGGTTGGGGCTTGCGGACGAGGGTCGGCAGCGTGAGGTTTGCGGGGTTCTCAGCCTTGAGGAAATGCACGAGGAGGTCGTTGAAGAAGCCCGCCTCATCGAGGAAGGGGAAATGGCGACTGCGCGGCATCACAACGACTTGGGCCAGGGGTACGGCACCAAAGAGTTTGGCCTGATTGGGGTTAACAATATCATCGCGCCCGCCGTGGATAATCAGGGCTGGCACGCGCAGACGGGGCAACTCGGGCCGCAGATCGGTGCGCCACATCGAACTAACCGCATAGCGCAGCGTGTTCGCACTCGACTTCACACTATCGTCAATCATCTCGCTCACCGCCGGGTCGCTAGTTTCACCCAGAAAAAAGTGGAAGAGCTTACGGCGTACCCAGGGCATGCGGGCAAGGGCGTTAGCGAAGACCCGTTGATCCATCAGCTTGAGCAGCCACGAAAGCGAGTTGCCGTCAATCGGGGCACCGACGGTCGCCACACGCTTGATCCGGTCAGGGTAGCTGAGGGCCGTCTTGAGGGCGACCATGCCGCCCATCGAGTGTCCTACTACCATCACCTGATCAATGCCTAGGGCATCCAGAAAGCGGATGACCTGATCGGAATAAGCCTGGATGCTCTCGCGGGTCTGCGAGCGGCGCGAATCGCCAAAGCCCCAGAAGTCGAAGGAGTAGGTGCGAAAATGCTCGGCGATGACCTCGACAGTGGGGAACCAGTAGCGCCAACTGCCGAGCCACCCGTGGAGAAAGAGCACCGGGCGTCCGCGTCCGAAGACTTCATAGTGGACGACTTGATTGTCAATGATGACGGCGCTCATAGCTTACTCAGGTGATCGTGATAATCTGGTGTGGGTTCTTATGGTTAGCAAAACGTACAACCGTACCTAGTTTCGCACAGGGACACGGAAGTGATGGTCGCGCTGACCCCATTGTACTATGGTCTGAGGCGACGGCTGACCGCTGCCGGAAATAGTCAGCGGTCGGCGGTCAACTTTGACGTAGCCCTGCATGGCGGTTGCAACGTCCTGTTGCCGCGCCATCCCTCACCCCCCAACCCCCTCTCCCGCAAGCGGGAGAGGG
>CAIRDL010001078.1 GCA_903877345.1 uncultured Oscillochloris sp.
CCAGTTGAACTGGAGGTGCGTGGTCGTGAGGAACAGACGACCGCCCTTCGTCGCGTCGGTGAGGTGCAGGTCAATGAGGTGCTGCGGCATATGTTGGAGCACGGCTTTGGCGCACCCGTGGTCTTGGATGATCTGCTCACTGAGATTGGCGACGAAACTGCCGGTTTCGATCCAGGTTTGGTCTACCAGCGCATCTGTGAGCGTGCGGGCCATGTGCGCGGCTTCACGATTGCTCCGCGTTTCGTGCTGAGCAACTTCTCATTCCAGAAACTGGCGATGGTCACAGACTTGCGCGACGGGACACTGGCGCTCTATCATCACGATGTCATCGCTGCCATCGCAGGCGATCTGGACGCACGTGAGCGGCTGCGTCGCGCTCGTCAGCCCGTTGACCCCCACGAACTTGACCGCGTACCGCCACAACAGGAGTTCCTGCTCCTAGACGCTGACTCGAGCCAACAGCGGGTCATCGCGGAAGTCCTTCGTGGACAGACCGGTGTTATTCAAGGCCCGCCCGGTACCGGCAAGAGTCAAACGATTACGAATCTGATCGCCGCAGCGGTCGCTCAGGGGAAACGGGTTCTCTTTGTGGCCGAAAAGCGGGCGGCACTCGATGTGGTACTCCGCCGTCTTCAGGCTGCGGGTTTGGGCCATCTGGCCCTTGATCTGCATGGTGCGGATGTATCTCGCCGTAAGCTGGCCGCGTATCTCGCCGCCAGTTTGAATATGGTGCGCGAGACGCCCTCGGTTGATACAACTGCGTTAGATACCGATTTCAGTGATCGCCGCAATCGTCTCAACGCCCATGCAGAACGGCTGCATACGCCACTCCTGCCCTCTGGGCTGAGCATGTTCACAATTCAGGGGCGTCTCCTGCAGCTCCCGCCCGAAGCCACCGCCACTACCTTTTGGACAAGTGCCGAGGTGAAGCACCTTACCCCTGAACATATCCGCACGGTACGTGAGGCGCTGGTTGAACTGGGCAGTGTGACGGCCTTGTTTCGTCGAGTAAGTCCATCACCCTGGAATACTGCGCTGCTTTGCACGCCTCAGGAGGTTGGACGGGCAAGCGAACTGATCGGTGCGCTCCTCACCGTGACGCTCCCGCAACTTCGTGAGGTGTTTCAGCTTGTGGCGCACCTTGGTCTGAGACCGCCGAACACGCTCGCCGAAAGCGACGATTTGGGTATCTTGCTGGAACAGATTGGTACCACCCTCACCCTCTACAAGCGCGAACTGTTTGACCAGAACCTAGCTGCGCTTATACCCAGGCTCGAGCCTGCCCATACCGGTGGGGTAGGTGCCGCAACCGCTTGGCTTTTCAACGGCGATCATCGGTCAGCTGAGCGAGCAACTTTGGAGTTACGTCAGGCTGGCTTTGTTTGGGGTAATCAACTCCACGCTGAGATCGTCGTGGCTGCTGAGCAGCTACGCCGTTGGCAAGCGCTTCGTGATGTGCAGATCACGCCCTTCCCGGAAGGTGAACCGATCAGTGCGGCACGGGCGGCATTGGTTGGCGTCATCTGCACGCTGCGATCTGAGACTGAGGAACTGGACGGGTTTCTTGGTTTGTCGAGGTTGTCAGGGTTGAGCTTTGATGAACGAGAGAGGGTGCTCCATGATCTTGAGCGCGACTCCCTGACGGCCTACAAAGTCGCACGGATTATCGCACTTGAGCAGTCTATTGTGGATTGCGGGGCTGGAGCCATCCTCAAAGAGTTGCGTAGTGGGCATGCCCCCGCAGAACAGTGGATCGGGAAGCTTGAGTATGCCTATCTGATCTCATGCCTGCATGCCGCTCGCAACCAGGAGCCAGCGCTGGCTAGCTTTGAGGGGCAGCTTCAAGACCGCTATGTGGCCGACTTCTGTCGCCTGGATCGTCAGCGTTTGAAGATCGCCTCGCAGCGTGTTCGCCGCGTCCATAGTGAGCGTGTGATCGAGATCATGAACCATTTTCCCGAGCAGGCAGATCTGGTGCGCCGTGAGGCAGAGAAACGTCGGCGCCATGTGCCACTCCGCCGCTTGCTGGATCAGGCCCCCGATGTCCTCACCACGCTCTGCCCATGCTGGATGGCGAGCCCGCTTTCCGTGAGTCAGCTTATTGACGCCAAACGCTACTTTGACCTCGTCATCTTCGATGAGGCCAGTCAGGTGTTGCCCGAAGATTCTATTGCTGCATTGCTTCGTGCGAGCCAGGTGGTTGTCGCCGGAGATCGGCACCAACTCCCGCCAACAACCTTCTTCGCCGCAGGCGAAGATGAAGTCGAGGATAGTGCGGATGATCCTGGCGCAACCGAAGGCTTCGAAAGCTTGCTTGACGTGATGGCTGCCTGGAGCGAGCCTTGGTCGCTGGATTGGCACTATCGCAGCCGCGATGAGGCACTCATTGCCTTCTCAAACCGTCACATTTACAGCAATCGTCTCGTCACCTTCCCCGGTACCGGGAAAACACCTGCCATCAGCCATGTGCTCACGCTGTCGGACTCTGGTCAGGATGGACAAGAGGAGAGTTCTTCGACGGAGGTGCGTCGGGTGATTGCGTTGGTGCTGGAGCATGCAAGTACCCGACCGCGTGAAACACTTGGGGTCATCACGATGGGTATCCGGCACGCCGACCGGATTCAGGCGGCACTCGATGAAACCCTGCGCGAGCGACCAGACCTTGACGCATTTTTTAGCGAGCAGCGTGAGGAGCGCTTCTTCATCAAGAACCTGGAGCGTGTCCAGGGTGATGAGCGCGATGCGATCATCCTAAGCATTGGCTACGGCAAAGACCGCTCTGGCCGACTGCTGTACCGCTTCGGTCCGCTGTTACGGGAGGGCGGCGAGCGGCGACTCAACGTTGCCATCACACGCGCCCGCCACCGGCTGACGATGGTCTCCTCGTTCGACCATAACGATATGGATCCTGGACGTACCCGCGCACGCGGCGTCGAGTTGCTCCGGCTGTACATCCAGTACACCGCAAGTCATGGGGTAAACGTAGGTGACAGCGGCGTAAGCGACGTGCCGCTCAACCCCTTCGAGGCTGATGTCTACGCTACGCTCACAGATCGAGGTATGCGCCTCCTGCCGCAGTGGGGTGCATCAAAATACCGCATCGATATGGTCGCGCTGCACCCGAACAAGGCGGGCCGCTTCGTGTTAGCGATCGAGTGTGATGGGGCAACCTATCACGCAGCACCGACGGCGCGTGACCGTGACCGGTTGCGGCAGCAGCATCTCGAAGGTCTCGGCTGGCGTTTTCACCGCATCTGGTCAACCGACTGGTTTACGCGCCGTGAGCAGGAAATCAATCGGGTGTTCACCGCCTATCAAGCCGCAGTGACTCTGGTCAATCAGGAGGATGCGAGCGCGGTCACAAAGTCAACCAAGGCCAAAGAGACGAACAGATCACCAGCGCCACTCCCGACAGAGTCGCTCCCATTGGCACCACAGGTGGCCAAGGGACGCGGCCCCCGGCCCAATGTTCCGGTGTATGGCAACATTCAAGACTACGCCGACAGCGATCTCCTCAAATTGCTGTCCTGGCTGCGTAGCGATAGCCTGCTACGCACCGATGAGGAACTCATTGCTGAGCTGGTGGGTGAACTAGGGTTTAAGCGCCGAGGCACGCGGATCGATGCGTGCCTTCGGCGCATTCTGGAGCTAGACCGCGTTCGTCGGCACCGGTAGCCTCCCTACGCTGCGTTCAGCGTGCTACCAGCGCTGGATGTTTCACCCACGAACACTGCTATGAGCACCAACAAGACCGATCTGAGCGAGCGCGATATTTGCACCCAGTACATCACCCCCGCGCTCCAGCATGCCGGTTGGGATCTGTATACACAGGTGCGTGAGGAGGTGACGTTCACCAAGGGACGCGTCATCGTGCGGGGCAAATTGGTCAGCCGTGGCCAGACCAAGCGGGCCGACTATATCCTCTCCCACAAGCCGAATCTGCCCCTCGCCATCATTGAGGCGAAGGACAATGCTCAGCGCATTGGTGCCGGGATGCAACAAGCCCTGGGGTACGCGGAAGCCCTCGACATCCCCTTTTGTCTATAGTGGGTAGGGTAAGGATTCGCGACGAACGGGCCATATGTGGTACTTTACCCGAAGGTTAGAACGGAGATATGCCGTAAAGCGGCTTTATTTCGAACCTTCAGGTACAGAGTTTTTACCCGAAGATGCGAAAGCATTGTTTTGAGCGAAGAGGGCTATACAGCTTTGATATGCCGAAAGCTCAGTTCTAGCAAACTTATGAGCGAGCGGGGAATGGTTCAAGGATTCCGAGAAGCACGATTTCTGATTTGCGGCTTCCTGATGCGATTCTTGTTACCTCACTCCGATCACGTTTCTAACCTTCGCGTAAAAATTCTAACCTTCGTGTCAAATCCTTTCTAACCTTGGAGTGAAGTACCAATATGGAGCTTTTGCATAACCCCTCAAAAAGGTCGAATAACCTTGACCGTGTAAAAACGAGAGTCTTTTCC
>CAIRDL010001079.1 GCA_903877345.1 uncultured Oscillochloris sp.
ACTTCGCGCTGCCTTTACGGCCCGTTTTGGCCTCACCCCGCGCCTGATTGTCCGCGCCCCTGGGCGGGTCAATCTTATTGGCGAACATACCGACTACAACGAAGGCTTTGTGCTGCCCATCGCCATTGATCAGGCGACCTTTGTGGCCGCCCGCACGCGCCCCGACTATACCGTGCGCGTCTTCAGCACTGACTTGGCCGCTGAGGATCATTTCTCGCTCGCACGCATCGAGCACAACGCCGCGCAACCCTGGAGCAACTACGTGCGCGGGATGGTCAAAGGGCTGCTCGCCCGTGACCCAGGCATCCTCGGGGCCGATCTCATGATTGCGAGTGCCGTCCCCGTCGGTAGCGGCCTCGCCTCTTCTGCCGCGCTTGAAGTGGCGGTCGGGTACGCGCTGCAGTTGCTCAATCATCTCGATCTGCTCAGCGAAGAGTTGGCCCTTTTGGCGCAAGGGGCCGAAAATAGCTTTGTTGGTATGCAGTGCGGGATTATGGATCAGTTCATGGCGACCTTGGGGCGGGCCGGTCACGCGCTGTTGCTCGACTGCCGTCACTTGAGCTACACGCGCATCCCGTTGCCTCCCGATGTGCAAGTCGTCGTGTGCGACAGCGGCGTGCGCCACGCCCTCGTGAACTCAGCGTACAACGAACGCCGCGCCGCCTGTCACGAGGCGGTCGCGCTGCTCAAGCCACATGTGCCGAAACTCACGGCGCTGCGTGATTTGACCCCCGAGCAACTCACGGCACACGCGGAACTGCTGCCGCCCACGGTGCTGCCACGAGCACGCCACGTGGTGACGGAGATTCACCGGACGCTGCAAGCCGCCGAGGCGCTCGGACGCGGCGACTTGGTGGGCTTTGGTGCCCTGATGGTCGCCTCGCACGCCAGTCTGCGCGACGACTTCGCGGTGAGCGTACCCGCCCTTGACACGCTGGTCGAGCTTGCCTGTGCGCTGCCGGGTTGCTACGGCTCGCGCCTGACCGGAGGCGGCTTCGGTGGCAGCACCGTAAGCCTCGTCAGCACTGGGGCCGTGGCGAGTTTTGCCGAAACGTTGGTCGCGCAATACCACGCCCGCACCGGCAACCAAGCCAACATCTTGATCTGCACCCCTTCCGAGGGCGTGAGCCGCGTGGCGACGTTTTAGCGGCGGGGCGTGACTTGTTGCGACCGCTGACCGCTGTTGGAAGCCATTAGCCGTCAACCGCCAATCTTGGTTTAAGGGAAGCGGAAGATTTAAAACATTCCATCTGATCCGTGACGCGTGATCCGTGATCGGCTAGGGTGCGGCCCGGTCACGGATCACGCATCACAGATCATTGGCCCGGCTTGGATGATTAAAATCTTCCGCGTTCCTAACGAGGCTCCTCAACGATGGGACAGCACTTACGACAACGCCTTCCCTTGGGCGAACCACTCGGACGGGCAATCATCCCGCTGATCTTGGGGCTTTCACGGCGGGCGATGGTGTATGGCGGTGCTGTTAGCCACGAACAAAGCCTTGCGGGCATCAAGGTTCATTATTTCCGCCGCGCCGGTCGCCCCCGTAGCGACCCGACGCTGCCCGTCATTCTCATCCACGGCATCGCCGACAGCGCCCTGACGTGGGCGTTCACGTTGGGCGGGATGGCCCGCATCGGCCCGGTCTACGCCCTCGATTTACCGGGCTTTGGTCAAAGTGGCTACCCGCCAGGACAACGCTTTGCCACTCTGGACGCGCAGGTCGCGGTTCTGCGAGCGCTCATCAGCGAGGTGCTTGGTCGCCCGGCGCTGTTGGTCGGCAACTCGATGGGTGGTTGGATCGCCGCCCGGTTGGCCGCACAGACCCCCGCATTGGTGCGCGGCGTCGTGCTGCTTGATCCGGGTGGCGCATTGCTCGAAGGCCATGCCTCGTGGGCACCGTTTGCTGACCTCGTGGCTGTGCGCGACCTGCGGGCGGTACGCACGATTTATCGTCAAATGTTCGGCACGGTCAACCCGGCACTCTATTTGGCGCAACCGGGGTTCCAGGCGCTCTTCCAACGTGATGCGGTGCGCCATTTCGTTGAGTCGGCGGATGTTGCTGCCTTCTGCACCCCCGCCGAACTCCAGCAGATCACGGTGCCAACCGCTCTTGTTTGGGGTGAGCGCGACACGTTTCTGCCCGCCGGTTCGTTCGCTTTCTTCCGCGACCATTTGCCCAACCCCCACGTCCTGCTGCTGCCCGGTTGCGGCCATTTGCCCCAGCGTGAGCGGCCCTGGCGGTTGGTACGCTTTGTCCGTGCCTTCGCCCGTGAGCTGTAGGGTGATTTTTGATTGCAGATTTTAGATTTTGGACAAGGTTCAGATCTGGGGGCTGGATTGAACCGTGTCCTACGCAGCAGCGCGGGTGAGCAAGGTCTGAATCTTGGCGATCAGCTTGCCAAAGTCAATCGGCTTGGCCTCAAAGTCGTCGCAGCCAACGTTCAAGGCCCGTTGCCGGTCGCTCTCCAGCGCATAGGCGGTGAGCGCAATAATGGGAGTCCGTGCCGTTTCTTGCCGCATGCGCAAGCGTTGGGTGGTCTGCCAGCCGTTGAGTTTCGGCAATCCCATATCCATCAGGATTACATCCGGGCAGACACTGCGTACCAGCCTAAGAGCCTGCACCCCATCCTCTGCCGTAACGACCTCGAAGCCGAACCGGGTGAGATAGACGCCAACCATTTCGCGGATGAGCGAGTCATCTTCAACGACAAGAATGCGGGTCATGCGCTGCCTCCCTGACATAGTACAACCAAGCTTCACCGGTTAGCCAAGGGTTCAGGTGCCAGGCTTCAGGTCGAGCGCATCTGAACTCCCTGCGCGGGCTGAAACGGTAAAACACCCACGAACCGTGTCTTAGCGACCTCACGCAAAGCCGCAAAGCCGCAAAGCCGCAAGCAGCGTGTGAAGCGGGCGCAGGTCGCAACGGTAAAGCGCAAACCGCTGATTCTGAACCGTGTCTGCAATCTACAATCTACAATCTACAATCGGCTCGGCCCGCGCCGACTGCCGCTGCAAGACGTGCGCGACGGCGTAGGCGAGTTGGTGTGGATCAGCCGGTTTGGGCAACACCTCGGCGGCACCCAACCCCAACGCCCGCTCGGCATCCTGATCAACCGTCAGCATCAGCACCGGGATGGCGCGGGTCGCAGGCGCGATTTTCAATTGGTGCAACACGTTCCAGCCATCCGTCTCGCGTCGGTGCCCATCGAGAATGATCAGGTCAGGCAGCAGCATCTCCGCCAAGGTTAGCCCCTCACGCCCATTTGCTGCGGTCTCAATATGTAGGTGCGGATGTGCCAGGATCTGCGGCAGCAAGGTGCGAAAAATCGGGTCGTGGTCAATCACCAGGATGATACGCGTCTCGGGTTGCGTAGCGAGCAGAGTTGCCTCCGAGGTGGACACGACGGGCGCTTGGGCCGTGGTTGCGCCATCCAGCGCCGGGGTGGTTTCCACGCGCAGCTTACGGGGTACCGTCAGGGTGAAGGTCGAACCCACCGCTGGCGTACTTGTGACCATTAGGCTGCCCCCGAGCAAATTCGCGAGGCGGCGGCTCAGGGCCAACCCCAACCCGGTGCCTCCATACTTGCGAGTCGTCGAGGCATCAACTTGGACAAAGTCGCGAAACAGGCGCACCACCTGTTCGGGGTGAATGCCGATGCCGGTGTCGCGCACCGCGAAACTGACGTAGCTGTCGGCGTCGCCCGCCTTGGCGGGGATCGTCGTCACCGTGAGGGTGATGAGCCCGGCGTGGGTGAACTTACAGGCGTTGCCGAGCAGATTGATCAAGATCTGGCGCAGATGAACCTCGTCCGTCTCCATTGTGTCCACCGTCGCACGGTTATAGACTTCGAGACGATTCCCGTTCCGCTCGACCAAGGGCTGGATGCTGTCGGTAACGAGAGGCAACAGCGCCGCGAGCGTAACGGGGACAGCTTGCACATGCATGCGTCCAGCCTCGATCCGGGTGATGTCAAGCACCGCGTTGATAATCGCGAGCAGATGCGCGCCTGCCGAGCGAATGCGCTCAATATGCCGCCGCACCTCGTTGTTGCTCGTGTCCGCGAACACCCCATTGAGCAGGTCGGCATAGCCAATGATTGATGTAAGCGGCGTGCGGAGTTCGTGGCTCATCGTCGCCAAGAACTGGGTTTTGGCCCGATTGGCAGCGTCAGCGGCTTCTTTGGCGGTGCGGAGCGCCTGTTCAACCTGCTTGCGGGCGGTGATGTTGCGGACTAACACCTGAATCGCCTCACGCTCTTGGTCACGGAAGAGTAGCACCACCAACTCCACCTCAATGGCTTCACCATCCGGCGACAGTAAGCTCCGTTCCACCTGCAACAGGGTGCCATCACGTGAAGGGACGAGCGCAGCGATGGTCGCATCAACCGGCTGACCGTTCGCGGTCGTCGCTGAGCCGAGGCCCAACAGACGCGCCCCGGCGGTGTTGGTGTAACGGATGTGGCTGCCGTCGTGAACGATGATCGGGTCAGGACTCAGTTCGATCATCTGGCGGTAATGGCGTTCATTCTCGGCGAGTTGCTGTTGCGCTTGGGCTAATCCGCTGAGCATCTGATTGATCGCGCCCCCGAGTTGACTGATTTCGTCACGGCCCGTGACCGTAACTTGGGCGTTGGGATGACTGGCATCTACAGCGGCGACTTGGGCATTCAGCGTGATAATGCGGGCGAGCACCACGCGCTCGATCAGCCAGAAGACGAGGACACCGAAGAGGAGGCCGAGGCCGAGGAGCACTAACGCATATTGGCGGGTGACTTCTTGCCCCAGTTGTGCCACGTCACGCGGCAACTCGATCTGGATGAGCACGCCGGGTTGACCAAAGATGTCGGCAATACGGGTGCTGCCACTGATCCGTTGATCGTCGAGCGGGATGACGCTATTGGGCTGTTCAGCGGTGCTTGCCAGCGCCGCTTGCTGCTCTACGGGCGGCTGACTTGGGTCGTCAAGACGGCGCACCGTGAGCGGCATACGGATGATCGCGGCGAGTCGGGCAATCTCGCGGGCATCGAGTCGCCGCCCCATCAACAGGGTACCCCGCGCTGGCCCCGCTCCTTGGTTGGTGAGGATGGGCCGCGCTGCGAGCAGCATGGGGCCATCAGCGAGGATGATCAACCCACCCAGATGCCCGTTCGGATCGCCGTGTTGGAGCAGGCGCGCATTCGCGCCAGTGAAGTGAGCCAACTCGGTGGGCGGCGGCACTTCCTGCCCGCTTGCATCAATGGCGCGGGCATAGACAACCTCGTCCACCGTATTCACCACAGCCACATACGAGAGGTTATTGTTGATGAAGGTCGTGGGCGCGAAGTTGTCGTTGACATACGCCAAGTCAGGTTCAGCCACGAACGCATAGGTCGCATCCCACATCGCGTAGTCGTTAGTCGTCCGGTCGAGACTCGCAATACTATCGTTGAGTGCGTTGGCGGCTTGCTGCACATGCTCTTGGACAATGCGCTCCTCGACGACCTGAAAGCCGTGCCCGATAATCGTATACGTGAGGAACTGGAGGAAGCCCACGAGTCCGATGAGCATGATCAGCGTGACGATGAGGGTGCGAGTGCGCAGTGATGTCAGTTTCATGAAAGCGCCCATAAGCTTCTCGCTTGCGTCGGATCGTCGCTGCGACGAGTGCGGTTGCGTTCAACACCGCGAACGGTACACCAAAGACGACCCTGGCAGGGCGGGATGGCAGCAACCGTTGGTGTGCGAGGGCCGACGAAGGGTACTATGGGGGTGAAACTAGGTGGCTGTACGGTGCGAGCGCAGGCTGCGTGAGGCGATGAAATGACTTAGCTAGACTGTACGCTACCTTCAGGCCATGTCAAGTAGGGAAAAAGCGAAAGTGTATTGGGGACGCGCAAAGATCGGGTACACTTGGGTGCGCAATACCCCAAAAGCCACACTCGTTCCCGCTCAGTTTTGGCGAAGGTATTGAAACCCTGTTGAAAGGGGGCTGCTATGCACATGCTCCTGTTGGCCCCTTACCCACCTTACCCACCACGCGGCGGCGGAGCCTTACGCATCTACAATTTGGTGCGGGGGCTCGCGCAGCACCACGAGATCACGCTGCTCACCTTTGCGCCCAACCCCGCCGCCGTCGCCGCACTCGCCCCGTTACGCGAGATCTGCCGCGTTGCCACGGTGTACGGGCCGCCTCCGCGCTCGTTAGCCCGCCGCGCCCTCACTACCTTCACCGCCTCGCGTCCCGATATGGCGCTACGGAACGTCAGCCGCGCCTACACCGAAGCGCTCAGTCGGCTCCTCGCCACGGGCAACTACGC
>CAIRDL010001080.1 GCA_903877345.1 uncultured Oscillochloris sp.
CAGGGGCTGCGATTACCAGGGTTAAGATTGATGGGGTGTTTGAAGAATTTGCCACACTCGAGGGCGTACGAGAAGATGCAACTGAACTGATCTTAAATATCAAGGGGGTGCGCGTCCGCTCGTTGTCCGAGCGCCCGGTCAAGGCACGGTTGTCGCGCCGTGGCCCCGGACGGATTACCGCCCGTGAGCTTGATTTGCCGGGTGCCGTGTCGCTCGTCAATCCAGACCATTACCTTTGCACCCTTGATAGTACCGCCCGCCTCGAAATCGAGTTGACCATTGAGCGGGGCCGGGGCTATCTCGCCGCCGATCAGCGTGACCTGTTGCCGATTGGCGAAATGCCGGTGGATGCGATGTTTACGCCGGTGCCACGGGTGAATTACTGGGTTGAAAATACCCGCATCGGGCAGGCCACTGACTTCGACCGTTTGCTGATCGAAGTTTGGACTGATGGGACGGTGAAGCCCGGTGACGCGCTCAGCTATGCGGCCCAGGTGTTGGTGCAGTATAGCCAGACCGTCGCTGATTTTAACCGGCTCACCATTGAACCTGATCTTCAGCCGGTGCCGAGTGGGCTGGCTATTCCTGCGGATGTGTACGACACGCCCATCGAGGAGCTTGATCTCACGACCCGCACCTACAACTGTCTCAAGCGGGCGGACATCACCAAGGTTGGGCAGGTGCTCCAAATGGACGAGAAGGCGCTGCTCTCGGTGCGTAATTTGGGGCAGAAATCAATGGAAGAGATCCGCGACCGACTGATTGAGCGCGGCTACATTCCGCGCCCGCAGGCGGCCTTGAGCGGTCAGTAACGGGATCAAGCGCTAAGTTACGGGATTGAGCGAGGGGGTACGTGCGCTAGTCGTAAACCGCCCCCTGGCGCTTCCCAAAGGGATACAAGGATGCGACACCGACACGCTGGGAAGCTCTTGGGCCGCTCGTATGAGCACCGCAAGGCGCTTTACCGCAACCTGATGATTGCGCTGATCGAGCATCGCAAGATCACGACGACTATTGCGAAGGCGAAGGCTGTGCAGCCCGAGATGGAAAAACTGCTCACGCTGGCCCGCGAGGATACGCCCCATACGCGGCGTATGGCGCTGTCGAAGTTGGACAGCAAAGTTGCGATGCGTAAGCTGTTCACCTTTGCGCCCCAGGAATATGCTGGCCGCAATGGTGGCTACACCCGCATCACCAAGCTCGGCCCGCGCTTCGGCGATGGGGCGCACATGGCGCAGATCGAGTTGGTCTGATGCGGAACATTGCGTTACGCCTCGCCTACGATGGGGCCGACTTTGTCGGCTCCCAACTCCAAAGCCAAGGGCGCACGGTGCAGGGTGCCCTCGAAGCGGCGTGGGAGGGGCTGACGCAGGAGCGGCAACGGATGACGTTGGCCGGACGCACCGACGCGGGCGTCCATGCCCACGGCCAAGTGGCCAATGTGCGTAGTCCGACGCGGCATCCGCTTGGCACGATTGTGCGGGCGCTGAACGCACAGTTGCCGGAGGATGTGCGGGTCTTGGCGGCGCAGGAGGTCGGGCCGGACTTCCACGCCCGCCACAGTGCGGTGCGGCGCGACTACCGCTATTTGCTTGATGTGGGGCCGGTGCCGCTGCCGACCTTGCGCCACCTGGCGCTCCACGTCGAGGGTCGTCTTGATCCGCTGGCGATGGCCGAGGCGTTGCCGCAACTGGAAGGGAACCACGACTTTGCCGCCTTCACGGTGCAGTCGCCCGACCAGCCTAACACGGTACGCACCGTCCATGTGGCGCGGCTCGTCGAGACGGAAGTGCTTGGGCATCGGCTGCTTGCCCTTGACCTCGCGGCCAACGCCTTTCTGCAACACATGGTGCGCGTGATTGTCGGCACCATCCTCCTAGTTGGGCGCGGGCGCATGACGGGGGCGGAGTTCCGGCGGGTGCTGGAGCGCCGCGACCGGAAGGCGGCGGGACCAACGGCAGTGGCGCACGGGCTGACCCTACTTTCAGTGCGCTATCCGCCCGAACTGGTGCGCTGGGACGACGAGCAGGTGTAAGACAAGGTTTCAGGTTTCAGGTTTTAGACCGAGCGCATCAGGAAGCCATGCGCGTACCAAAAGCATCCTGAAGCTTTGGCGAAAATAACCGACGGAACGTAAGGAAATTAGCTGTGAAAACGTATCATCAGAAAGCTTCTGAGATCCAGCGTGACTGGTATGTGGTCAATGCGGCAGACGAAGTGCTTGGGCGCCTCGCTACGCAGATCGCCACACTCTTGCGCGGGAAGCATAAGCCGACCTATACACCCTCGATGGACGGTGGCGACTTTGTGGTGGTCGTGAACTGTGAAAAGATTCGGATTCTGGGGAAGAAGGCCGATCAGAAGATTTACTATCGGCACAGTGGCTACCCCGGCGGCATCAAAGCGACCCCGTACCGAATGATGCTCAACAAACACCCCGACCGCATTCTCCGCATCGCGGTGAAGGGGATGCTGCCCAAGAACCGCATTGGACGGCGCTTGATTGGTAAACTGCGGATTTACGCAGGGCCGGAACACCCGCACGCCGCTCAACAGCCAAAGATCTGGGCGCCGCGCTACGCGACGAGTACGCAAAAATAAGCAGCCGGGCGCGGGGCTTCGCCCCGGTGCGTCGCCCTGACCACAAGGAGCACTGAAGCGAATGGATGTGAAGCGCTACTACCAAGGCACTGGTCGCCGCAAGACGGCGGTGGCTCGTGTGCGCCTTTTCCCCGGCAACGGGGAGTTTGTGGTGAATGATAAGCAGCCGGAGGATTACTTCGGCCCTCGCGATCTGTTGCAGCGCGAGATTCGTCAACCGCTCCAGATCACCAACAACCTCGACAGCTTCAACGTACTGGTGAAAGTGCGCGGCGGCGGGGTGCATAGTCAGGCCGGGGCGGTGCGCCACGGGGTGGCCCGGGCCTTGCTCGACCTTGACCCCGACCTGCGGGCCGCGATGAAGAAGGCGGGCCTCCTGACCCGCGACCCTCGTATGAAGGAGCGGAAGAAGCCCGGTCTCAAGCGGGCGCGTAAGGCTCCGCAGTACACGAAGCGCTAAACGCAGCCTCGTCAAAGATCGGTGGGGTAGAGCAACGGGGAGCCAAAACCGCCCTGTTGTTCTGCCCTTTTGTATTTGTTGGGCGAACAGGGTGGTAGACAAGGTTTCAATCCAACTTTACAGTCTAGCGATCTGACGCAAAGCCGCAAGGAATGTGTGGTACGGGCGCAGGTTTCAACTGTTCGGCGCATGTCCCGCATACTGTTGCGCCAAATCTGCAAGCTTGCCTAAGCCTGAGGGCTACTGTCTCCCCACGCCCCTCTGGAATGTTCCTCAAATGCTATAATGCCCGGTAGGGTTCCCCTTGTCACCCAACAGCGCCAATGCAGTCTATCCCGTGCCAGATCCAGCGCGAGGTTGATGTCTACGTTGCAATGAGCCGCGCCCGCGAACTGGCTCTAGCGGTAGGCTTTACTGCGGTGGATCGCACCCGCATCGAGATCGTCATCCTCGAACTGACCCGCAACTTGCTGGTTCACGCCGGGGGCGGCACCCTGACGCTCACGCGCCTGAGCGACCCGCTGCGTGGATCCGGCCTCGCGGTCACGGCGGTTGATACGGGGCCGGGCATTGCCGATGTCACGCTTGCCCTGCAAGATGGGTATAGCACCGCCCACACCCTCGGCGCAGGGCTGCCGGGGGTGCGCCGTCTCATGGACGAATTTAGCATTGATTCCACCGTAGGGGTGGGTACTTGTGTACGTGCGGTCAAATGGCTCACGCCACCGCAACGGAGCGTGCGCTATGAGTATTAGCTGGGGTACTGTCGGTCGCCC
>CAIRDL010001081.1 GCA_903877345.1 uncultured Oscillochloris sp.
CACGCTGATCAGAGCCGCACGTCATTTCTTCCAGAGTATAAAGGTATAGCCATCGGCAAATGGGAGCTTCCCGGCGTTCACTTGCGAAAACCCTTCCTGCTCGAAGGATGGAAGCAACTGGAGATTCGAATCGACAACCAAGACCCGTCCTCCGCGTTTGAGCACACGCGCCATCTCGTTGATCCCCTGCCGTTTGGTCTCATCGGGCATATGGTGCAGGACGATAATACAAAGAATGACATCAAAGGATTGGTCTGGATAGGCGAGTCGTTCAATCACCCCGGGCTGGATATCAACCACAAGCCCACGACGACGGGCCTTGTGCCGTGCATAGGTTACCATTTCCAGCGATGGTTCAATGCCAACAACCCGTCCTGATTCACCGACACACGCTTTGGCGACCAGCGCCTGTGTTCCCGTGCCACACCCAACATCCAACACGGATTCACCCGGTTGTAACCCCGCGATGTCCGTGACGAACCGGCGAAATGCCGGTTCTTTGTTCCGGGTGATCACCCAGAGGATAACGTCGTAGAATCTCGGCCAACGGATGACTTGGCCTTGTGTTTGCGGTACCGGTGCAGCACCTGTTTCTTTATCACGCACATGCGAAAACCAGTTCATAAAGATCCGTTCCTTGCTGCTTGACCTCAGCAACCACGCGTATCCTACCACACACGCCAAGCGGATAGCACCATCAGATAAAACTGCGCGCGTTTGTCTGCGCGCTTTTAGGCCATCTGGATGGCAAACTGGACGAGGTTTGTTTGCCCTTGGATCATCAAGAACCCTCGGCCAGGGGGCAACTCGCTGGCTATTGCGCTGCGCGGGAACCGTATGCCCATACTCGTTCCGTCGGCAGGTGGTGCGCCGAGCAGTGCAACGCAGCGCTCGGCAAGGAGCACTGAAAGCAAGGCGTCATTTGGTGTTTTGCTGGTCGTGACAATGAAGTGGATGCGGCGCTCTGACCCGCGCTGAGCAATGAAAGCCAGCTTATTGAGTTCGGATTTATTGCTGCTATGCAGCGTATCCCAGCTATGGATCACCACAACAAGCTGTGGTTTATGCTCTGCCGTTCCACGCCGATTCTTACTCTCCTGCTCAAGGAACTGGGCCAGGGCTTTCACCTCAGCCTCTTCACGGACAACGCGCACCCCTTCAATAGGCTGAACCGGCGCAAGTGCCGCCATCGGCTCCAGTCGGCGGTCCGTGCCATCAACGAGGAGAAACCGAACCGCGTCGGGGCTATAGCGTGCGGCCAGACCACGGAGGATCGTTTGCAGCAGTGTATGCTTGCCGCTGCCTGGCGGCCCGGCGATCAGCAGGTGCGGGGTCGCGCCAGTGAAGTCAAGCTCTAGCGGCTCTAGGGTCAGATTGTTGATTGCGATTGGCAGACGCAGGCCGACCGCTGGTTGTTGGGGCAACAGCTCCGGCAGATCGATGCGTAGCGGTAACAGCGGGAGGGCTTGCGGAAGTCCAGAGACGCCGCCAAGTTTGGCGTACCTTGTCTGCACCTCACGCAGCAGCGGGTCGAGATTCAGCTGCGGTTGACTGCGCTGATCGTCGTCATCATCGTGGGTGGCGATCAGCGAGGGGAGTGCGACTTGAAGCTCAATCAGCCGCTCGCCGAGACGCAGAAAGCCGCGTCCAGGCTGGTCCGGGCGGATCTTCGCGGCGGCGCTTTTGCCAATGAGCATCTCGGAGTCGGTGGGGTCATTTAGGCGTAGGGCGATCCGGGTTTCGCACAGGGCCGCATAGGCTCCAACCTCGGCCCGCCCAGACCCAGACACCGCCACCGCGATCCCGAACGCTCTGCCATCCCGCATCACGCTTTTGAGCCCGTCTACCAGCTCAGCGCCCAGGCTGGAGAGATCGCCTACCTGATCGATCACCACTAGGATAGCCGGCGGTGGCGCTGGCATCTGCTTGTCGTCAGCCGCCCGCAGCTTGATGTAGTCGGCGAGCGAGTCGACGCCGTGGGCAGCAAAGAGTCGGCGGCGCTGGCCAAGCTGGCGCTGGAGTTCGAGCAGGAGGCGTTCGACGCGGGCCGCTTGGCTAAAGGTGACCGTGTCGGCGAGATGCGGGAGGCGCACCGTTTGAGCACCAGAACTGCCACTAAGTCCTAATCCGCCTCCAGACGCATCCAGGATGTAGACCCAGAGATGGGTGGGCGGGTAGCGCAAGGCCAGCGCAAGGATGAGCGAGCGCAGTAATGTGGTTTTGCCCGCGCCCGATGCGCCGACGACAAGGAGGTGTCCACTTTTTCCGCCTAGCCAAAAACAGAGCGGCGCTTGACTGGCCTGGGCAGGCAGATCGAGCAGCGCAAACGGCGCAGCCTGCGTCATAGGGGCAAGCTCGGTGCGCTGGAACAGCGCCTGTAAGGTAAGACCGACCTTCAGGGGCGGAAGCCAGATCGGGTAGCGCTCACGCGCATAACTTGTGGGGTGAACTGCGCCCATGCGTTTGACCAACTCACTCAGATCGGTCGCATCCTCTTCCCGCTTCGGGCTTGCCGAGCCTTCGCGCAAACTGGTGCCGTTAGCGTGGGCCATCGTGCGAAGCTCGGGGCGGCCCGTCACATCCAAGGTCGGCGGGATGTGCTGGCTGACTGGTGGGCGATACGGCACCCGGACGCGCGCCGACTGAAAGGGCTGAACGTCCTTGCCAACCCGAAAATAGCCCCGGCCTGGGGTTTCGCTGGTTAAATAGGCCGCGTCGGGCTGGCCGAGCATGCTGCGGCTATCCTCGACTGAGGTAAGCCGCAGCGCGATGCGGTAGCTCAGGTTGCCGGTGAGTCCATCCTTGATCGCGGACGGTTGTTGGGTGACAAAGAGCAACTGCACGCCCAGGCTACGCCCCTGCTTGCCCACGCGGATCAGCTCGGTGACGAAGTCCGGGTAGTCGCGGGCCAGTTCATCAAATTCATCAATCGCGATCAATAGGTTGGGGAGTGGCCGATGCCGCTGGTCTAGCCCCTTTTCGCGGTAATCATGGATATCCGCCACCTGGGTCGCGGCCAAGAGCTTCTTCCGCCGGTCAAGTTCACTGTTGATCGCGATCAGCGCTCGCTCCGCCACATAGCCCTCAAGGTCGCTGACCACGCCAACCGTGTGCGGCAACGCCACCAGTTCGCTGAAGGTCGCCGCGCCTTTGAAGTCAATCAGCATAAAGTTGACCCGGTCAGGGCTATGGCGTACCGCGAGGGCAGCGAGCAAGGTCAGCAGCAACTCGCTCTTACCCGAGCCAGTCGTACCGGCGATCATGCCGTGCGCCCCGTGCATATCTTGATTGAGATCCAGTTCTAACGGGGTCTCAGGTGCCATCTTCCCGAGTGGCACCGGGTGCCAACTTTTCACTGGCAGGTGATTCCAGAACTGCTCGGGCTGGTAGTGATCAATGGCATTGAGGCCCAAAAGTTCAAGCAGCCGCACATGCCGTGGAATATCACGCCGCCCGCCCGCGTCGGCCATCGTGATCGGCGCAAGCCCTTGCCGTGCGAGGAGTTGTATCGTTTGCGGATCGACGGTATCGGGGGTCAGCGGCAGATACGCGCCGCCCGCCCCGGCCAGCACCAGATCGCACCCCGGCCCAAGATCGACATAGGCACCGCAGGCACCTGGCACTTGGCCGCTCTCGTCAACCAAACAGATCGCGTAGATGCCGAATGCGCGCCCATTGCTAATAATCTGGGCGAAGAGCGCGTAGTCGGCCCCATGGGTGTGATAGGCGTCGAGCAGCACCACGATGTGCGGTTGCCGTGTGGGGTCAAAGCCCTGTTCGGCCCGCTCCTGGAGTTCGCGCCAGAGCTCGTCGAGCAACTGACGCAGGTGTTCAGGCCGCGTATCGTAGCGGGCCAGCAGCCGGTGGTCGCTACTCCCATCAAGCGGTGCCGTATGCGGCAGCCGCCAGAGTCAGTCCCAATCATTGCTCGTGTTGGGCCAGAGCGCAGCTAAACGCACCTCATTTGGTGCGTGATGGACGACCAGTTGGGCCAGCAACGCAAGGGCGAGCGGTAGCGCCTGGGCGCGGGGGCCGGCGAGCGCAACTGAGCCGTGGGTCGGTAAGGCCACCGTCAGCGGCACCCCGCGCACGATGGCGAAGGACTGGGCCAGATCCAGCGCCTCATTGAGCGCCGGGGTGGTCTGAAACATGTTCGGCTCGGGTGTCCGAATGGTGATACTGGTGGGCAGGTTGCCCAGTCCGAGCCGGAGCGCCAGGAAGTCTGGGTCGCCCGGTCGGCGCTCCCAGAGCACCTGAAGTGGCTGGGGCGGCTCGCTGCCAATGCCGACAATCTGGAGCAGCCGTCGCACATCGGGGTCGTTGCCGAGCAGGATCTCGCGCTGGCGCCGCTCCAGCCCCTCTAGCCGCGTCCGGGTCTGGGCCAGCACTTCGCGGCAGAGGGTGTGATACGCGCTCATCTGCTGCTCGCGTTTGCGGCGCTGTCCCAGATAGGTCGCTACGGCCATCCCGGCGCTGATCAGCGCGATGGCAAACATTGGCAGGCTGAGCCAAAGGCTGCCCGGGCTGCCGCCGCGCAGCGTGGCAAAGAGCATGTACAGCAGACCAGTCAACAGGGAGAGTCCAATGGTCGCTACAGGCAGCGGCGGCGGATCGGCAGGCGGGGCAGGCGGGACGGGGATCGCCACCTCGTCACGGGGCAGCGCCTGGATCACCCGAGGCGGGCGGTTGAAGCTATCACGACTCGCTTTGCCATTGCGGCGGGCCAGGCTGTCACTGGTGAGCAGTGGCGGAACCGGCGACTGGACGCGCATACGGGGTGCTCCTACGCTGATGGCTCGATGGTCAGGGGCCAGCCGTTCGCGCCAAGTAAGAGGCGCGTGCGGCCAGCGGGAAGCGGGACAACGGCCCCCAGGGTGACGGGGCGATCATCAAGCCAGATCTCCCGCTCAGGGTGTACGGCCCAGCCAGCGCCGTGGCGCAACAGCTCGCAGTGGCAGCTGCGGCTGACAAAGCGCAGCCGGTGGTCACGCTCATCGCGCCCGCCCGCCCGCAGATGCTGGAGCAGCCAGGCTCGTCCAATGTTCACCAGCGGGGCCGCCACCGTCACCACACAGCCCTCCGCCAGCGTGACCCGGCAGGTCGGGCCGCCAGCGGGGGCTGGCCCAGCAGGCGTTGGGCTTGCGGGCTGCTCCATCCAGGGGGTCAGCTCGTCGGCGAGGTAAAGATCCTCGCCACTCCGCAAGCCCAACTCGTCCGGGCTTTGGTCGCGGCGCAGCAGCGTATAGCCAGCGCGGCTGCGCCGAAAAAGCGCCATCTGCGCGCCCGGCAAGCCACCGAGCGTACCAGCAATTTGGAGATCGAGTACCACCCCGTCGAGCTGCGACCCGAGGGGCCGGTCGCCGCGAAACATGCGCGTCTCGCGCTCGTGCGGGCCGGGGCCGAAGATGAGGTCAAGGTTGGGCATGGCGATAGCATTGGCAGCGGTCGATTTTTAGGCTTAGCGCTGATTATTCGTGACATCGAAATTAAGCTTGGAGAAGTCGCCAGCCGGCGCGTACACGGGGATAAAGTAGTTTACAGTAGCGGATTCTCCTACTATTGCAGTTAAAGACTCTTCCCTTCGTAACTTATTCGTATTGCACGAGGTTCCCTCAAACAGCAGCGCCCTGGTGCTTACCTCAACCGAGCGATGATCCGGCTGTAGCTGAGCAGTTAAGTAAAGCTCAACCCGTACTTCACCGCCAACACATTTACTGAAAGCCTGTGTGTTATACGTCGGGGCGTCTGGACTCACCACAATCTCCTCGTTGTATGCAATCGCAAAGCTACCTTTTTCGTTTGACCCGAAGGTCTCGTCATCCTCAATATATATATCGCCGACAAGTGTTATTCGGCGGACTGAGCGTGCGAGCTCCTCCTCTTGCCTGCGTGCTTCAGCTGCTTTCGCTTCAGCCGTCATGGTCGCAGCGCGATCCGCCGCTTGTCTGCGCGCTTCAGCCGTCATGGTCGCAGCGCGATCCGCCGCTTGTCTGCGCGCCTCAGCCGTCATGGTCGCAGCGCGATCCGCCTCATTCTGCGCTGCCATGATTGCGCTTGCCGTCTCAGTTTGGTGTGCAAAGGCCGTTTGTTCAGCCGCTATCGCGCTTGCCGTCTCGGCCTGATGTGCAAGAGCTGTCTGAGTTTCTGCAACGGCTGTAGCCGTGCTTGCGGCATTTTCAGCGCCGACGGTCGCAGCGAGGGCGGTGCCGGTCGCCCAGGCGGCGTTGGCGCTGGCCGTCGCCTCAACCGCGATGGCGATGCTGGTTCGCGCCAAGGCGGTGCGCTCAGTGCCAACGTGGGTCGCCTGCCCAGCTAGCCAGGTGGCGGTGACGGCCTGCATCGCAGCGGCCTGGATCCGTGCGGCATTCGCGTTCATCAGCCCTAGGCCACCAACGCCCAGTGCGGCTACCAGTACCATCGCCAGGAGGCTGCCGCCAACGCGGCGGCTAATCGTCTGGCGCATCGCCGCCGGCATTCTGCGCGCCTGTACCGCCCGCAGGTCCTCCGCAAACTCCTTTGGCGTGCGGTAGCGCTGGTCGGGATCGTGTGCCGTCGCCCGCTCGATCACCCCCGCAACCCCTGGGCTTTTCTGCGGGTTCAGCTTGCGGAGCGCCTGGCGCTTCTTGTTGCCGGGCCGATTGAACGGCGTGCCGGCCAGCATTTCCC
>CAIRDL010001082.1 GCA_903877345.1 uncultured Oscillochloris sp.
AAGCCCGAACGCTTGGTCACGAACGGAATGATCTTGGGTATCGAACATCCCGCTCATGCTCATGGTGAGCATGATAGTGCATCTGTGTCTATTTTACAAAGGCTAGATTAAAGCTCCTCGCGGCTTCGCGCCTTTGCGCCTTTGCGTGAGATCGGCAATCTCCAATCTCTAAGCTACAAGCTGCGAACGCCCCGCCCCGTGTAAAGCATCAACCCAATCACCAGCAGGCCAAGCAGCAGCAGCGCCGCCAGTTTCAGCAGCGGGGTGAAAAAGTCGAGCAGGGCGATGGCCCCAAACGCCGCGCTGAGCGTGTAGTAGATCAAGACGACTTGGCGCTGCGAGAGGCCCAAATCGAGCAGCCGATGGTGCAGGTGGTCGCGCCCCGCTTGCGCCGCCGAGCCACCGCGCACCGTGCGGGCCACAATCAGCCAGGCCATGTCAATCAGCGGTACGCCCAACACCAACAGCGCCGTCGCCAGTTTCGCCCCGCCAATGATCGCGCTTACCCCCAAAATGTAGCCCAGCGTCATCGCACCAACATCACCCATAAAAGTGCGCGCCGGGTGAACATTGAAGGGCAAAAACCCCGCACAAGCTCCCGCCAGCGCCAACGGCAACAGTGCCACCGTAACCTGCGGCGGTTTCAGCGCGAGGGTGTGCAGCGCCAGCACCGTCGCGGCAATCAGCGTCACGCCAGCCGCCAGACCGTCAAGCCCGTCGGCCCAGTTCACCATGTTCTGCATGCCGACAATCCAAAAGACGGTCACGCCGACGGCCAGCCAGGGACTAAGGGCGTGCAGGTGAATCTGGTTGATGAAGGGGAAGTTAAAGGCGGTGAGGATGATGCCCCGCGCTTCCGTGGCTTGCCCCAAGGCATCCTGGTAGAGGGTGTGATCCCACAGGTACGGGCCAACCGCAACCAACGCCGCCACGAGATGCACGGCGAGGCGTGGCAGCGCCGGGAGGTCGTGCAGGTCGTCAAAGAGGCTAACCCCGGCGACGATGCTGGCCCCGACCAAGAGCAACCCTAGGCGCAGATGCTCAAACGGCGAGCGCCGAAGCGCCGGGTCGAGTTGCTCAAAGGCGAGGCTAAGCAACAGCGCCGCCCCAAAGCCTGCGAGAATCGCTAACCCGCCTACGGTCGGCGTGGCTTGACGGTGAACGTGACGAGGGCCGGGTTGGGCAACCCAGCCCTTGCGCTTTGAAAGACGGATTAGGGGCGGCGTAAGGGCGGCAGTGAGGCCAGCCGCGACGCCAACGGTGAGGACGAGTGCCAGTGCGAGCATCGTGGGCGTCAGCTCGTCCCAAATTGGCGGTCGCCAGCATCGCCCAAACCAGGGACGATGTAGCCCAGTTCGTTGAGGTGCTGGTCAATGGCGGCTAGGTAGATCGGCACATCGGGGTGGGCTGCGCTTAAATGTTGCACGCCCTCAGGCGCGGCGATCAGGCCCAGGTATTTGATGCGCCGCGCCCCCCAACGCTTGAGGATGTCCACCGCCGCCACCGCCGAACCGCCTGTGGCAAGCATCGGGTCAACAATGAGGGACAAATCAATGTCGGGAACGCTGGGCAGTTTATTGTAATAGGTCACGGGCTGGAGCGTTTCGTGGTCGCGGTAGAGGCCGAGATGCCAGACGTGGACGGTGGGCAACATGGCCGTAAGCGCCTCCGCCATGCCTAGGCCCGCCCGCAGAATGGGCATAATGCCGACGCGCTCGGCGACCTCGTAGCCTGCACAGGCGGCGAGAGGCGTCTGCACCGTCAGCGGGGCGAGGGCCAAGTCTTGGGTCGCCTCGTAGAAGAGCAGTTGCGCCATTTCGCGCACCAACTCGCGGAACTTCTTCGGTTCGGTCAGGTTGCTCCGCAGCAGGGCGAGTTTGTGTTGCACCAAGGGGTGCCGCGAGACATGCACTTGCTCAGCCACGGCTTATCCTTCGGCCAATTTGTAGCCGACACCCCGCACCGTCACGATGATGAGCGGACGTGAGGGCACTTCTTCGACCTTCTCACGCAACCGCCGCACACAAACATCAACCAGATTCGTCTCCCCGACATACTCGTAGCCCCAAACCTCACGGAACAGGGTTTCGCGGTCGAAGACCTGCCCGGCGTTCGCGGCGAGGAAGTAGAGCAGTTCAAACTCCATTGGGGTAAGGTTGATTTCACCAGTGCGGACGGTAACGCGGTGGCGGGGTTCGTCAATGACCAGGGGACCGACGCGCACAACGGGCGGGGCGCGGCGCACCTTGTAGCCCTCGACCCGGCGGAGGATGGCCTCGACGCGGGCGATCAGTTCCACCGTCTTGAAGGGCTTGGTGATGTAGTCATCGGCCCCTAGTTCAAAGCCATGCACAACATCATCAGTCCCATCACGACTGGTGAGGATCACAATCGGCACATCGCTCTTTTCGCGGATGCGTTGACACGCCTCGAAGCCATCAACATAGGGCATCATCACATCGAGGATGACCACATCGAACGGTTGCTTCTCAAATGCCTGGAGCGCCTCAAGGCCATTCGCGGCGGCGGTCAGTTCGTAGCGCGGGTCTTTGAGCGTAATCTGAATGAGCGCGGCGATGGAAGGATCATCGTCGGCGACGAGGATGCGCCGAGGCGGCGGCGGCTCGTCGGCAGCACGATCAACAGTCCGGCGAAAAAGTGGCATGAACCCTCAATCGGCAATAGAGCAAAAATCACCCTGTCACCCATGTCACGCTGAGCGGAGCAAAGCGTCCCGGTGTGCATCATCATCGCCGGGACGCTTCGCTCCGCTCAGCGTGACCGGGCGAGTTTTGCGGTATTGCCTCAATCGCTATCCTGCCTCATCCAAACGGCGGCGATAGTCGGCACGCTCGGTACGCGGCACCAGAATGGGATGACCGCGCCCCGCCACCACCTCAGCATTGATAATACAGCGCCCAATATGCTCCTGCGCGGGTATTTCGTACATCACGTTAAGCAGCACTTCCTCGACAATGCTACGCAGGGCGCGGGCACCTGTGCGGGTCTGCATCGCCCGTTGGGCAATCGCCTCCAGGCTGTCGGGGGTAAACTCCAGCTCGCAGTGGTCAAGGGCGAGCAACTTCTGGTACTGCTTAATCACCGCATTGCGCGGCTCGGTCAGAATACGCAACATCGCTTGGTGGGTGAGCGGTTCAAGGCCAACGATGACCGGCAGGCGTCCGATGAACTCGGGAATAAAGCCGTAGCGCATCAGGTCGTCGGGCGAAATTTGCGCGAGGAGGTTGGCGTGGTCGGCGGGGGTGGCACCCGGCTTCTGGCTGCCGAAGCCCATCAGGTTTTTGCCCCGCACCCGCTTCGCCACCACTTCCTCAATCCCCTCGAAGGCTCCGCCGCAAACGAAGAGCACGTTGGTCGTGTCGAACGAAATGTACTCTTGTTGCGGATGCTTGCGCCCAGGCAGCGGCGGCACATGGGCCACGCCGCCCTCAAGGATTTTCAGCAGCGCCTGTTGCACCCCCTCACCCGAAACATCGCGGGTAATCGAGGGATTATCGGCCTTGCGGGCAATCTTATCAATCTCATCAATGTAAATGATGCCGCTCTGCGCTCGTTCGAGATCGCCATCGGCGGCTTGGATGAGACGGAGGAGGATATTTTCTACATCCTCGCCGACATAGCCCGCCTCAGTGAGAGCGGTAGCATCGGCAATCGCAAAAGGCACATCGAGGACGCGGGCCAGGGTTTGGGCGAGCAGGGTTTTGCCGCTGCCAGTCGGGCCGAGGAGCAGGATGTTGCTTTTGCTAATCTCAACATCGTCAATCTTGGAACCGGCGCGAATCCGCTTGTAGTGGTTGTAGACCGCCACCGCAAGCGCCACCTTCGCCCGATCCTGGCCAATCACATACTGGTCAAGCCGCTCGCGCAGCTTGCGTGGCGCAAGCAAACGAGCCGGGCCGGACGGGGTAGTGCGGCGCGGCGTCGTCATCTGCTGCTCGGTCTCTTCGGCGATAATCGCGCTACAAAGCGCTACACACTCATCGCAGATAAAGACCGTGCCCGGCCCAGCAATGAGCCGTTGCACCTCTTCTTGGCCTCGCCCACAGAACGAGCAAACGTAGGCACCACGGCTACCACTGTTGCGGGAACGGGTCATAAAATACTTCTCCAGGTTGCAGATGGTCGGAGCGCGGCAGACAACGCCCCGACCATCCGCCCTCTACTTCTTTTCCGTCAGATCGTCGCGGCTCAGGATCTCGTCAATGATCCCATACTCCTTGGCCTGCTCGGGGGTCATGAAGAGGTCGCGGTCGAAATCCTTGGCGATCCGTTCAACCGGCTGGCCGGTGTCCTTCGCCAACAGATCGCGCACGACCTGTTGCATCCGCAGCAGTTCACGCGCCATGATTTCGACATCGGGGGCGTAGCCACGGGCACCACCGCCTGCCGGGTGCATATGAATGGTCGAGTGGGGCAGACTGTAACGCTTGCCCTTCGTCCCACCTGCAAGCAACGGCGTCGCCATACTGCCCGCCATCCCCACACAGACGGTGGCAATATCGGGGCGAATATGGCGCATCGTATCGTAAATCCCCAGGCCCGCCGTCACCGAGCCGCCGGGACTGTTGATGTAGAGCCAAATATCGCGGTCGGGATCTTCGCTCTCGAGGAAGAGCAACTGAGCAACCACCAGATTCGCAATCTGATCTTCAATCGGAGTGCCGAGAATGATGATCCGCTCTTTGAGCAGTCGCGAGTAAATGTCGAAGGCACGCTCGCCGCGACTGGTACTCTCGACAACCATCGGGATCAGCGACGTAGGCGACGGTGATGACCAATCGGGGCTATGCGAGGCGAGCCACTTCATAGCTTTCTTTCTTTCCAGCTAAGCCAAGGTTTCAGAGGTCAGGTTTCAGGTTTCAGGTCGAGCGCATCAGGAAGTTGTGCGCTAGCCAAGACGGTAAAGTAGCCTGAAACCTTGGCCCAAGGCATGTTTCAGAATCGGCGGTTTCAGCTTGACCGTTGAAACTTACGACCGCACCCCATGCTCCTTGCGGCTTTGCGGCTTTGCGGCTTTGCGTCAGATCGCTGAACGGTAAAGCTGGTTTGAAACATGCCTAAACGACCGTCGTCGGAGCTTCCGTCTCAGCAACCGGCTCCGTCTCGGCAACCGGCTCCGTCTCGGCAACCGGCTCCGTCTCGGCAACCGGCTCCACCTCAGCGATGGGAGCAACGAGATCCGGGGCAGTGCCAGTCAGAATGGCGATCAGGCGCTCGCGCAACTTGCGGTCGAGGATCGCACTCGCAACATTGTTGACCATCTCGCGGTTCTGGAGCGCCTGGACAACGTTGGGGCGCTGATCTTCATCATAGTCCAACAGCAAGCGGTTGATCTCAAGGGCAACCTCGCCCTGCGAAATATTGAGGTCTTCACGCTGTACAATTTCGTGCATCGCCAGCGTAACCTTGGTCTGGCGTTCGGCGTTGGGCAACAACGCCTCGATGGCCTGCTCGCGGGTTTGCCCACGGTACTGCAGCATCTGGTCGAGGGTGATGCCGTAACGTGTGAACTGGCGCTCCTCATCCTGGAGCAATTCTTGGGCGTGTTTGTGGATCAGCACATCGGGAATATCGTAGCTCGTCTGGAGGATCAATAGCTCGACATAGTCCTCAAGCGCCTTGCGTTCAGCGGCGAGGCGGGCCGCCGTGGTCATCTCGGCGCGGGTCTTGATCCGCAACTCGTCGAGGGTGCCGGTGAAGTTTTCGAGGGTCGGCACTTCGTCCCAATCAGGAAGCAGGCGCTGTTGCATATCAAGCACGGCGATTTTGAAGGTCACAGCCTTGCCGCGAATCTGCTCGCTCGGATGATCAGCGGGCATCTGGGCGATGATCTCGCACTCGTCGCCAACATTGACCCCGAGCAGACCGGCGTAGAGTTCATCAACAAGCCGACCCTCGACCAGATCAATGGTTTGCTCAGGGGTTACCTCACCGTCGGGCCGTGGTTCGAGCACCGCGCCGTCCGCAAACGTCTCGAGTTGCACCTTCAGTTGGTCGCCCGCTTCGGCGGGGCGGGGGTCATCGAGCGCCTTGAGGACAACGTGGCGTTCGCGGATGTCGTCCATCGCACGAACGAATTGTGCATCGGTAACGGCCTCGATCTGTAGGGGCACCCGGAGCGCCCGATAGTCGCCAAGTTCAACTGTCGGGGCCACCGGCACATGAATGGTGAAGGTGAACGGCTCGGACGAATCAACGCCCTGGAATTCGGCAGGCCCGACTGGTTCTACCTTGGCTTGCTGGAGGGCGTCGCGGAACGCTTTGTTGACCAAATCGTCGGTCGCTTCCTTGACCAATTCATCGCGCCCAAAGGTGCGTTCGATCAGAAAGCGCGGCACCTTGCCGGGACGGAAACCGTGGATCGGGTGCTTCTGCGAGAGCCGACGGGCCGCCTGATCGAGACCACGCTCGAAGCGATCCTTATCAAGCTCGATCTGTAAAGCCAAGCGGCTCTTGGGTAGTTTCTCAATGGTAATCTTCACGAATCCCCATCTCCCTGAT